>JAYUXI010000485.1:0-7931 GCA_043753085.1 Myxococcales bacterium
TCGTGCGCGAAGAGCTGGGGCGCATCGAGCACGGCGTGTTCGCCTAGCCGTGCGCTTCTATCGGATCTGCAAACAGGCTCGGGTATCGACCGCCTTCGATGGCGAGGGTTCCAAGCGCTACCCCGGTCGCTGGAACCAGAAGGGCGTGACACTCGTGTACTGCGCATCGACTCTGTCGCTGGCAGCGCTCGAATATCTGGTGCATGTCGATGCCGCCACGCTGCCGGACGATCTCGTTTCGATCGAAGCACGGTTCCCTTCCGGCACGCGTACTCGAGAGATCTCCGTGAGCGCGCTTCCCGTGAACTGGCGCGAGTATCCTGCGCCGCCCACACTGCAAGCGATGGGGTCGGCGTGGGCGCGCGACCAGGGAAGCGTCGCGCTCTGGGTACCGTCGGCGGTGATCCCGAACGAGCGCAACCTGTTGCTCAACCCCGCGCACCCTGATTTCAAGTTGCTCCAGCTCGATGCGCCAGAGCCGTTTCGCTTCGACGCGCGACTGCTGTAGTCCTTGCGGCCGCAATCGACCTCAAGGCCTCACCGTTGCGGGTCCAAAGTTGCCGAACCCTTGACTAGTGCGTCGGATCGAAGAATCGCAAAGCGCGAAGATGTCGCGGAGCGCACACGCCTTCGCGTCGCTGCGGTGCGTGTCCATTTGTACGAGGGACCGCACCGTGTGCAACGTCGCAGGCGTGGACCACAGGGGCCAAGAGAATTCCATGTCGTCTCCACGCCCTTTCACCCCAGTCGTCAAAATACGTGGCTTGCGGGATGCCGCGATCGGAAACGACGGGAACAGAGGCAAGCCACGAAAGGCGAGCCACTCCAAGGGCGCATCGACGCGGGTTCCCTCCGAGGTGGGGTTCTCGGCCATGAGCGCATAATTTCGTTCCGCCGTCGGATCCCAGCGCAGGTTCGAACCTGAGCGGGCTCCGCTACCATCCAACAGCGATGCGCGAATCCACGCTTCGTCGAGCCGCCCGCGCGAGCCTTCCACCGCGCCGAGGAACTGTTGATTGGCCGCGGTGAAGTGGAACGCCGTGGGCTTCGTGTTTCCCTTCCCGTCGAAGGTCACGGAAGTTCCGTAAGCTGCAGCAAAACCGACGGCCTCCCCATCGCCGTGCAACCAAGCCCCGACGGCGGCCCTGAGATAGGTTGCGAAGTCCGGGGGGGGAGCTTTCAGGTCCGCGACGATCTTCTCGCCTTTCTTCTCCAGCTTCTTGTATTCGAGGACCCATCGGCGATCCGTGCCTGCAGCGCTCGCATCGCTTGCAACAAGGTTGACGACCTCGTCAGGCGCCATCGACACGACCGCACGCGCGGTACCGTCGTCGAGAAAGCCGAGCGTCGCATGCGCGTGCGCCCGATCCATCACGCGCAGCAGCCCCAATGCGGCTAGGAATCCAAGCGGGTTGGTTCCCAGAACGCCGGGCAAAACCGTTTGCTCGCTCACGACGCCTCCTCCCGGCGTTCTTGTTCCTGCGCGCTCGCGCGGTGGTCGGCCAGGCGTAGCAGCGACTCGAGAAAGCACAGCTCGAGCCAGCCGTACTTCTCCACGCAGCCCCAGAACCGATCGGCCAGCGCGGAGTCGAGTCGATGAAGACGATGCGCCGAGCTCAACGTCGGGAAGGACAGCTCTCCGAAGCTTTCGCTGCGATGCCCGTCCAAGCGCACATCGACCGGTGTTGCATCGCCCACGGCAGGCGCGAACGGTCGGCAGTGTCCGTGATGGCTGCCCACGAGATAAAGCACAAGCTCCACGTCGTTGGCCTTGTCGGCAAGCTGATCCCGAACGTTCTCGAGCATGGCCACCGACATCACCTCGTGGCGTGCGCCGACGGGATAGCCACTTCGCTTCTGCGCATGTCGATGGGCGGCCGCCGCAGAGGGATCCATTGCCGATTTCGCCCAGGCCACAGGATCGCGGAAGAATGCGATCTCGCTGCCGCCGCGGAGCATGATCTGAAAGCGCCGGTCGCATTTGCCGATGTCGTGCAACCAACCCGCGAGCGCGAGATCGCGGACGAGCTTCTCCGTCAGCCCCACACCCTGCGCGAACATGCGCGCGTACGTCTCGACGTCGTGGCTGTGCTCTGCCAGAGAAACGGTTCGGCCTGCATACGGTGAGTCATCCTCGTCGCTCGTAAGTGCCGTTCCATCTTCCACGGTATCGGAGTCGTCTACCGAAATTCTCTCGAGCGGAACGCGGCGGCCGCGAAGAACTACGCCGCGTGACACGCCACTGTCGACGACGTCGACGCAGCGTGCCCGGCTGAGCGCCTCGAGCCACGTTCGCCTCCAGCCCGACTCGGTGGCCGCGAGCTCTGCGAGTCGATCGCGTCTGGCGTTGGCATCATCGGGAAGTTCACCCAGACCAAGACTCGTCGTGATCACCGGGTTGGTTCGGAGTACCGGCTGCGCGCGGCCGAACAGAGACGCTTTCTCTGCGAGATCCGTAACGACATGGCTCGAAGCCCCGTCGAAACAGTGTTCCCACAGGCCGCCGCGCGTAGCGGGTACGACAATCGTATCGCCCGGCCGCAGCGACTTCGCATCCACCACCGAGCTCGCGCTGCCTTTCCAGCGCAGGGCCCGCTGCGATTGCTTCGGGTTCCGCTCGTCGCGTCGGTCGCGTCGGTCGCTCGCAGTCTCGAGGTCTGCGGCGTCGCCCAACGTTGCCTGACTTGGCCCGTCTCCCAACCAGCGCTGCGCAACGAGGAACGGAACCGAGATCGCCTCGAGGCTGGACGGTGCCACAGCCGCCACTCGCTCGACCATCTGCGCCACACCTTCGCCAGCCGCCAGTTCGAGATCGCTCTCGGCGATGTCGGCGCGCCAGATCACCTGCACATCGGCCAGCTGGCCAGCCGATCCGTGGAGCCACAGAGCGACGTCTGGGACTGCCGCGGGCACGGGTGCAGACTGCACCCACAAGTCGAGATAGGCCGGCAGAAGAACCGGCGCGCCCTCCTTGGGAGCCAGGCACTCCAGGAGCCGTTCGCCCTCCGGTACCGGCAACGCGAGCACTCCGAAGTCCACGGTCATAGCCTTGGAGGCCGACTTCTTCGCTGGCTTCTCGAGCTGACTCGTCAGCCACTTCATCGTCTTGGCGATGGTTGTCCCATAGATCGGATCGTCCTTCGCCGCCTTGTCGTAGACGATCACGCCTTCGGCCTTGCCATACTTGCCCAGGCGGTCGACGCGTCCGAACCGCTGACGAAGAGCGTCGAGACTCGCGGACTCGGTCACCATCGCGTCGAAGTCGAAGTCGGCGCCGGCCTCGATGCACTGGGTTCCGACGACGACCAGTTTGCCAATGACAGACGAACGAGACCGGCCGGTTCTTATTCGTCCGACGTGCTGGCGCAACACGTCATCGCGGTCGAGCGGGCGCATCCGACCGGTAAGCGGCACCACATCCACGGAATCAGGCAAGATCTCGCGCAAGTTGCGCGCCACCGTGAGCGCGCTGGCTACACGGTTCATCACGATCGCAATGACATCGTGATTGTCGAGCAGTGACTTCGCTTCGCGTATGCACGCAGTTTCCACCCCCGTCCGCTCCTCCGCACTCTCGATGCGTACAAGCTTCTTCGCGCCGAGACGCTCCGCGATCAGCTCGTCGTCATCCTTCTCCGCGCTCGAGAGTCGAAAGGAAATCTCCGTGCTGGAACTGCCGGGTGTGGCAGACAGAAAGGCGAAGGAAAACCGCGTTGCGACATGACCGTCACGAGGCCGCTTTCTGAGCTCACCGAGTTGCTCGAGGGTCTCTTTGAACGGCTGCGAGAGATGGACTTCGTCGAGCAGAACCAGGATGTCGTTTCCGAGCAGCCCGGCGTGCACGGGTTTCATGCCAGTGCTTACTCCGTAGCCCTGCATCAGCAAGCGAGAGCCAAGCTGGTCGACGGTGGACGCGAGCACCAGCGGCTGCAGTGGCGAGCGTGCCCAGCCGTCGTCCTTGGGCACGCCTCCTCGCAGCGTGAACACACCGAGCGGCTCTGTCGTCGCCGGCTGTCCGGACGTCCCTGGATCGGACAGTGATCGAAGCCTTCTCGCGACCTCCTTGACGATGGGATCGGCGCTCTCGCGCAGCTGTCGTCGAATCTTGCGGCCGCGTTCTGCGATCTGGTCCACCACTACCCGCCGGTCGACCACCATCGCGATGCGCCGCGCACACCAGGTGGGTGCGCCCTCCGCGCTGTCGAGCGCGAGAGCGAAGAGTGCGATGTCGATGCACGTAGTCTTGCCGGTTCCAGTAGGGAGGTCGAGTACCCCTGGCCAGCGCCGCGACGACATGACTTCCTCGAGGAGGCGAGACTGCCAAGCGAACGGGGCGTACCCATGGACCGCACGATGGAAGTCCGAAAACGAGTCGACCGTGAGGCTCATGATACGGATCCTTTTCGCGTCCGGTTGGACGATTCGCTGTCGCACGGCAGACAAAGACCAAGACCAAAGTAGCGCCCCGCGCCAAGCAGGACGGGACCACGCACGAGCTCCGCGAATGTGATCTTCGCGTGCACCAACGTACGAGACGGCCGTCCCGCCTTTTCGGGCTGGCCGCGGAACGCGTTCGTTCCTTCCACGCCGACGAGGAGCGGCGCGAGGTCGAGATCGACGGAGATCGGCCGGGGCAATCCGATGTTCTCGCAACTCTGCGCGATCGATCGTGCGGCCCGCTTGAACGACGTGCGAACGATCGCATCGGCCTCGATCTGAGACAGTGTAGAGGTGGGTCGAACGCGTAGCGCACCTGGGAAGCGGTCGAGCGCGATCGGCGTCGCCGTGACGAAGCGCTGCGCCGGGCGGCACCATCGACGTGCGCGGAGACTGTCCTTCTCCGGCAGATCGGCTCTTCGCATGCGCCACGGTGCAACGAGCCCCTCACCGGCCAGTTCGAGGGTGAAGCTCTCCCCGGTACCGCGCTCGGCTTCCCATTTGCCGATCAGACGAAGCAGCGCCTCGCGATCGCTCGGCGAAAAATCGCGAGGCGGCACCAGGGCGATGCCTTGAATCGACGCGTCGGCGTGCTCGTGGCCCACGAACGGAAGCGGGACGAACGCAACGTGTGGCGACTCCGCCGCACGCCCGTCTTCCCCGTGACCTGCAATCGAGGCCGGCAGCGTTCGGGAGCCGTGAATCTCGATCAAAGCCTTGCGCAGCGCGCTTGCAAGCTGTCGTCCTTTGGATGCGAGCAGACGCGGCGCCCCCTCCACGCGTTCGAACACGATCCAGTCTTCGCCCATGACGGTCCGATGGATCGAGCCCAGTGGGGCCGCGTGGTTCGCGCGGGCATAGGCAGTGGCCCGCGAGGGGAGCACGCGACCATCGACCCCCTGGTGCTTTTCGAACGCTGCCTCGAGACGCTCGAGCTGACCCGCGCCCACCGTGCGCAACACGTACTCTCCGCCGCGCTCCGGCACGAGGTTCACCTCGATCGGATGTTCGACGAGCGCGCAGCGCACGAGCGATGACGAATGTCCGAGCCGAGTCACCCGTTCGCAAAGCAGCGCAAGGGCCTCGGCGACCTCTGGTGGCGCTGGTGTGTCCCACTGGAAGAAGAAGCGCGGTTGCTGAGGCGTCACGACGGGAAATGTTCTCACCTGACGAAGCCGATGCTCTGGGACGAGCGCGTAGGCACGTTTCAGCTCTTCGGCTGACACACGTTGCGGGACGACCTGCTGCGCGTTGGCTAGCGCTTGGAGTTGCTTGTGCGCTTTCTCGAGATCCTGGCGCGCCATCTTGCTCTGCTTGTCGCCGCTCTTATCCGGCGCGAGCGTCGACAATCGCGCGAGATCTGCCTCCGCCTCGCGGACAGCCTTGCCTACGTCGCCAACGAGCGTGATGTCATTGACCGGAACGTATACGTCCTTGACATCGCGACGCCCGACCCGATTGTCGGCGTCCAAATCGACCTTCAGCGAGGGAGGCTCCCGCGCTTCGAGCCAGCGCAGTGCCGCCTTTTCGTGGTGGTCTACCGGCACCCGTTCATGCAGCGCCGCGACCAGCGCGGAGTAGAATCGCGCGGGATGAGGCGGCCACTCCGCCCGGCCTCGGTCATTCGACGCGGTTGCTACGTAGCGCCCGGTGAGAAGCTCGACTTCGATCGTCAGCATCAGGCTTCCTCGATGTCCGCTCCGGCTCCGGCGATCTTGCGGCTCTCGGACACGAGGTACGCCAGCTTCTTGGAAGGCTTCAACTCGGTCAGCGGTACACCTGGCTCCTTGTCGAAGCCGAGTGCCTTGGGCAGCTCGGCAACCGCCAAGTTGTAGAGTGCAATCGCTCCATCGAGGTCGAGTGCAAAGTTCAACGTGGTGCCATTGCCGAGCACCGCCTCGAGCGCCAGCGCGTGAGCCGGCTCGGGAACGAGCAAGCACCGGGAGCGAAAGTCGTGGCCGCGACTCTCGGCAGCAAGAACTGCAAGCAGGCCAAGCGCAGCGAGCACCACGCGCGCAGCGTCCTTGGGTCCTTCCTCCTGGAAGTGCAGCTTGCGCAACGTGGCGAGCGAAAGCACCACGGTGTGGGTCGCGTGCTCGATGGTGACTCCGCCGCCGAGCTCGTCGACCGTCGGCGGAATGTTGCTGTGGTTGACCTGGGACACCTTTCCGTCCTTGATCTTCACCGGCTTTCCGTCTTTCTGCAGTGCCAGCTTGGCGTCAATGGTCCAGCGCTCGGCCGGATCCTTTGCTTCGAAGACTTCGGCGGCCCTGGTTACGATTCCCGTCGGGTCGATACGGCTGGCGGTCTTCGCTCCGGGTATCGCGCCGATGCCAACGACTTCCGACACAAGCGCGCGAGGGAACTTCGAACCGAGCCCGCCCTTGGGTCCGGTGCTGTCCCACAGCCCGAACAGAAGGCCGGTGGGGCATACCTTGAAGAGCGGCCCAGCGTTGCGCGCGGTCGCGTCAGTGAACGACGTACCGATGGCGGAGGCGCGAAAAAACTCGTTCTTGTCGGTCATCGAGTCGCGCAGAAGCGCGTCTGCAATGCGGTGAGGGACACTGAGCGACGTGAGCCGGCCCACGTCGGGTGCTGTCTCGGTGAAGTCCACCGTGATGACGGGGAGCTTGATGCGCTTGTCCGTCCACAGTGCCTGCAGCGCCTCCTCCATACGGTTTGCCTGGCTCTGCACCGAGTCGAGCAGTACGCAGCTCACTTCGGTCTTGTCGATCTTGCGCGTTTCGAATGCGTAGCGCCCGCCCGCTCGCGCCTTCTTCTCGTCCACCGAATGCGTGGGCGGAAAAATTTTGTCACCTGGCCCGCCTGCAGGCTGTAGCCGCGCGCGCCCGCGGATTGCGACTGCTTTGCCTGCTACGAGCTCCTTGAGCAAGGTCAAGTCGAGCTTCTTGTGCGCTGTGTCGTTCATCTCGGTCGTCCTCTCGATGGTTGTTCTACGTTCGTGTTCCACACCCTGTCGCACCTCAGAGGAGAGCGTCGGGCAGTTGCGAAGTTCGCCGTCTGACGACTGCGACGGCGCTCTTGCCGAGACCCGTCGGAATGCGCAGCAGCCGATCTTTCGGCGTCTCGTCGTCGCCGATGCGGCGCTGCCATGGGTGCGGCGCGAAGCCGGCAACGGTTTCGAACCAACGTGCGTAGCCGGTCACTTCGCGGTCCCCGCGGGACGGAAGCGATGCGCAGCCACGCACGTCGCGGTGGCGCCTCTTCGTTCTGGTTGCTTCACTGCTTCTCCTGACCGAGAGCCTGCGCCCCCGTCGGTGTCGTGCTCGAGTTCCCCGGAAGCGAGGCTCTCCTCATTGCGCCTCGAGCGCAAGATCGAAACGCCAAAAGCCATGATGCGCGGATGCGACACCCGGAATCATTCGCTACCATCATCGACCGATGGCCCAGTCCGCGCGCCCGACTGCTACCTACGCCGATCTGTGTAAGGTACCCGCACACCGCGTGGCGCAGCTCGTCGACGGTGAACTGTT
>JAYUXI010000486.1:0-3245 GCA_043753085.1 Myxococcales bacterium
TGCGTCACGCATCTCCCTGCGGAGGGCCACCGCCGCCGACGAGGCCTGGCTGCTCCGCGTGCGCAACGACGAGGCGACCCGCGCCATGTCGAAGTCGACTGGCCGGGTGAGTGATGCCGACCATCATACGTGGCTCGCGACGGTGTTGGCCGACGCCAGGCGTGCGCTCCTCGTCGCAGTGTGGGACGGTGAGCCGATAGGTCAGGTACGCTTCGACACCCTCGGCGGGGTGGCTTCTGAAGTCTCGATCTCCCTCGACGCCAGTTATCGCGGCCAACGCCTGGCCGTCGACCTGCTAAGGGCGGCGGACCAATTCGCCGCCACGGTCGGCATTGCTCGGCTGGAGGCGACTATCCGCATGGACAACGAGCGAAGCCTCGTCACCTTTCAGCGCGCCGGATACTACGGCTTCGTCCGCCGGATGTGTGACGGCGAGGCATGGGTCCATTGTGAGCGACGAATACCCCGTCGGCTGCAATAGGCGGACCACAAGAAGGCAGCCGCGGCGAGACGAGAGGTGCCCCGCATCAAAGTGGGTCCAGGAGAATGACCTTCAGCCGCGACGTCTGCTGTCGCGCAGGGTGCTTCGATTTGCTGTAGCCTCGCAGGCTGCTGGGCGCTTTGCGCCCCGAACCAAGATGACGACAAAGCCTGCGGCGAATGGGTGCCTCCTCTGCGGAAGCGGTAAAGCGGTCGTGCTGCTCGAAAAGAGCACCGTCGTCAGAGGGGTGGACCGCGTCCGCGTGCTCCGCTGCACGAGCTGCGGCCATCGCTATCTTGCAGATTGGCAACGCACACTGGCAATGGGCCTGTACGACTACTACGCGGATCGGCTGGAATGGCCGCGAGAGCGAGTCTTCGACGACCTGACCACGGAGCGCTACCAGTCCTTGGTGGGGGAGTTCGAGCGCCGGGTACCCGGTCGGCGGCTGCTCGACGTCGGTTGCGGCATGGGACACCTCGTGAGCGTTGCGTCGCATCGCGGTTGGCGCGCGCGCGGACTCGATACGTCTCGCGCGGCTGTCGAACTTGCCCATCGGATGGAGAGCAATGTGGAGGAGCTCGACTTCTTCTCGCACACGCTCGACGCGGAGCGTTTCGACGTCGTCGCAATGACCGAAGTGATCGAACACGTGCCTATGCCCATGCGCTTTCTTCGACGCGCATTCGAGCTGCTCACCCCCGGCGGAATCCTTTACCTCACGACGCCAAACTTCGACAGTCTCACTCGGCGCGTGGCAGGAGCATCTTGGCCGCCCATCCATCCAGAGCACATTTCTTACTTCGTAGACGGCACGCTTGCGCGCGCCGCGCGTGACGCTGGTCTTTACATTCAGAGACTCGGGTCCAGGAACGCCTCGCCGCGAGTAATTCTTGACGCCATTCGGCCGCGCCGAGTTGGCGGCAATGTCGCCGAAACCACCGCGGCCGCCGCCGCTTCCCCGCAAGCAGACCCGACGCAGACGTTGCGGCGCCAGATCCGCGAATCGTCCTCGCTCGCCGCACTAGCCCGCGTGGCCAACGTAGCCCTCGACCTCATACATGCCGGCGACACGCTGATTTTATGGGCCCAGCGCGCTCCGACCTGATTACGCCAGAGCTGCTCGCTGGCTCGCCGAATGGACCCCCGCAGTCCGCGCGTAGGCTATGGCCCGTGGCGGAGCACGACGCCGTCGTTGCCAGCCATCCAGCGGTCGGCCGAGGTGCCGCCCAGAGCCGTAAACTGTGTGGCTTGCACCACGTCGTTTGCGGTGGGCACCAAGAAGGTGCCGTTTCAATGATACGCGGCTCCGCTGCCGACATTCCTTTCATCGGGCGCCCAGGCGTCGCTGCCTGAGCCCCAGATCCGGGCGCGCATGCCCACGCCGGCCGGTAACGGCATGCGTCCTACGCGAGGGCTCCAGAGCTCGAGAGATGGCCGCCGGAGCTTCACGATGCGAGGCCCGAGCTGGAGCTCGAGAAGTGGGAGATAGCCGCATCCGTGCCGGCGCTGCTGGCATCGGTGGGACCCCCCGCCCCGCCGCCTTCGCCGCCGCAGCTTGCAATCGCGCTCAGCTCGTGGCGGGCTTGGGCGGTCCGCCACCAAAGATGCTGGCAGCCTTGCGCTTCTCTTTCGCCTGACGCTCTTTCTCGGCGTAGGTCGGGATGATGACGCGGGTGCGGTGTGGCAGCTCGGTGCCTTCGTAGACCGCCTTGATCTCCTCGGCATCGAGCGTTTCGCGCTCCATCAGGGCGCGGGCCAGCGCCTCGACGCGATCCTTCTTTGCCTCGAGGAGTGCGCGCACTTCGGCGTACTGGCCTTCGACGATACGCCGCACTTCTTGGTCGATGAGCTGCGCCGTATGTTCCGAGTAGCCTTGCTTCGAGCTGCCGTAGTCACGGCCGACGAAGGGCGAGCTGTCGTCCCCGCCGTAGCTGAGCGGGCCGAGCTTTTCGCTCATGCCGTACTGGCAGACCATGGCGCGAGCTACCTCGGTGACGCGCTGGATGTCGTTCGAGGCGCCGGTGGTCAGCTTGCCGAAGAAGATTTCCTCGGAGATGCGGCCGCCGAGCGCAGACGAGATGCTGGCCTCGAACTGTTCTTTGGTGCGTGACAGTACGTCGCCGCGGGGCAGTGGCATGGTGACGCCGAGGGCGCGACCGCGCGGGATGATGGTCACCTTGTGGACCGGATCGTGGTGCTCGTGGGCGATCATGACCACCGCGTGGCCCGCTTCGTGGATGGCAGTGTTCCACTTCTCTTCGTCGGTCATAACCAGGGAGCGGCGCTCGGCGCCCATCAGGACCTTGTCCTTGGCGAGCTCGAAGTCGGACATCGACAGCGCGTCCTTGTCTTGACGGGCCGCCAGCAGAGCGGCTTCGTTGACCAAGTTTTCGAGCTCGGCGCCGGAAAAACCCGGGGTGCCGCGCGCGATGATCTCCGGCTCGACGTCGGGGGCGAGGGGAGTGCGTTTCGTGTGGACGCGGATGATCGCTTCGCGGCCGCGGACGTCGGGCAAGCTGACATTGACCCGGCGGTCGAAACGACCCGGGCGCAAGATGGCAGGATCGAGCACGTCTGGTCGGTTGGTTGCGGCGACGATGATGACGCCTTCCGACGACTCGAAGCCGTCCATCTCGACCAGAAGCTGGTTCAGGGTTTGCTCGCGCTCGTCGTGGCCACCGCCGAGGCCCGCGCCGCGGTGCCGACCGACCGCGTCGATCTCGTCGATGAAGATGATGCAGGGTGCATGCTTTTTGCCCTG
>JAYUXI010000487.1:0-7920 GCA_043753085.1 Myxococcales bacterium
GCGCCCAAGCTCGATGAAACCGGGCGCAGCTTCGATCAAGAGATCGCATTCGCCGAGAAGTTGCTCAAGGCGCTGAAGAAGAAAGCCCAGGGCCGCGGCGCCGGCGAGCTTGGTCAGCGCGGCGAAGACGAGTTGGATCTCTCCGAGCGCATGCGTGGCCTCGGCGAAAAGGCCGGCGAAAAAGACAGCCTGCCCGAGCCCGCTCTCGACGCCCTGCGCGCTGCCGAGCGCGCCGCCAAACAAGCTGCAGAGTCCCTGCGTCGGGGCGACGGCGAACGGGGTCTCGCCGAGCAGCGCGAAGCCCAGCGCGGTCTCGAGCGTGCGAAAGAAGCGCTCGGCAAGGAAGACGGCGACGGCGACGGCGACGGCGACGGCGAGAGCGACGCGAAGATGCCCGAGGGGCGCGCCGACATCCCCAAGGCCGACGCCCACAAGGGCCCCGACGCGTTCCGGCAGCGCGTGATGAAGGGGCTCGGCCAGGCCCAGGGCAAAAACCGCGACGCAGTACAACGCTACGCAGAAGGGCTAGTTCGATGAAGCACGCGTGGTTCGTGCTTCTCGCGCTGGCGGTAGCGCCTTCGGTCACGCCGGCTCGCGCTGGCTCGGGAGCGGAAATCGCCCGGGCGCGAGAGATGATCGACCGGTTCGAGTACGACGCCGCCCGCACGGAGCTTGCTGCGCTCGAGGTCGACGACCCAGCGGTGCGCCTGGAGCGCGCCCGGCTCGCGCTCCACGAGGATCGCTGCGATGACGCGCTCGCCGAGCTCGCCGCCTTCGGCCAGGCCCGCAAGGTCGGCGGGGACCAGCTTGGCGCCGATGCCGGCGCCGGCGCCGGCGATACGCGACGCAACCTGGAAGACGAAGCCAACGGCGAGGCGGCGTACCTGTTCGACATCGTCCGTGCCTGCAGCCGCGTCACCGCGGCCACCGTGCTCGAAAAGGACGACGTGCGCGGCGTGTACGTGCGCTTCCAAGACGAGCACGATCGAGCGCTGTTTCCGCCCCTCGCCGACGCGCTGGACCGCGCGCGGCGGGTGCTGGAGGCCGAGCTCGGCGTGAAGATGCCGGCGCCGATTCGCGTGTTGTTCGTGCGCGATCAGCTCTCGCTCGCCATCACCACGGGCCTGCCTTACGAGGCTGCCAAGAAGACCGGCACGCTCGGCGTGGCCAAGTGGGGCCGGGTCACCATGGTCACGCCGCGCGCCACGCACGGGTACGAATGGCTCGACACCGTGGCCCACGAGCTCACGCACCTGGCCATCACCCGCGCCACGGCCGACCGCGCTCCGCTCTGGTTGCAGGAGGGCCTGGCCAAGCGCGAAGAGCAGAAGTGGCGGGATGCCACCCCGCGGGACGCCAAGGTCTCCGCCGAGTCGCTGGCGATGTACGGCATCGAGCGCAAGCTCGACCTCCCGCTCGACAAGCTCGGACCGTCGCTCGCGATGCTGCCGAGCGCCGAGCAGGCCATGGTGGTCTACGCGGAGGTGCAGAGCTTCGTGAACCACCTGGTACAGGTCGGGGGACCCGAGCTCCTGCCGAAGCTGCTCAAGGAAATCGGTGTCGACGGCAACGTCGACAAGGCGCTGGAGCGCGCCAGCGGCCAGGCCCTGGCAGTGTGGGAAAAGCAGTTCCGCGCCGAGCTCGCGAAGACGCCGCGCAAGCCGCTGCCGCCGCTCTTCGACGCGGGCAAGAGCATGAAGTCCCAGCGCGAGCTGGCGGAGCGGGTGCGATTGGCCGAGCTGCTGGTCGGCCGGCGCCACTGGGACCAAGCGCTCGGCGAGCTGTCCAAGGTCGAAGAAGAGGGAGCGCTCGACCCGCGCTACCGGTACGTGCGGTCGAAGATCCTCGAAGGCCAGCAAAAGGGCGCCGAAGGCCTGGCCGCGCTGGGCAGCGCAGACGACTTCTGGTCGAACTACGGGCCGTACTGGGCGCTCCGGGCGCGACTCGAGACCGACCAGAACGGCCGCGATCTGGCGCGCACCGAGGCCCTCCGCGCCGACCCGCTCGGGGCCGAGACCGCGTGCGGAATCCCTGGAAACGAGCCATTTTGCGAGGCCGCGGCACCATCCAGGACGCCGCCGCTCGGCACCGACTGAAGCAGCGGACGACCTCCGTGTGGAGGGCGCCGTGGCGGGGGTCGACAGCTGAAAAAGACTGAGTGATTGACCTTCAGAAGTAGGGTTCGATACGATGTCACGGCTCGGGTGCCGGCACCCTTTGCCGGCTGTCGCGGAACCTTCAGTGTGCGGATGAACGTCCTCAGCTTCGCCACCGCCCAACTCATCAAGGTGCTTCCGCGGGAGCGGATCAGCCGTGCTGCGGGCAAACTCGCCGATCACACGTGGTCGCCCCAAGTCGGCCGCCTCGTGGTCGACACCTACTGCCGCTTGTACGACGTCGATCTCACCGATTGCGCGCAGCGCTCCGGGTGGAGCTCGTTCGACGCGTTCTTCACTCGCAGTCTCCGCGACGGCGTCCGGCCCATGCCCGCCGATCCACGCATCCTGGTGTCGCCTGCCGATGGAGTCCTGGCTGCCCACGCCCCGGTCGACGCGGACGCGCGGTTTCTGGTCAAAGGGCGTCCGTACAGCACCAGCGAGCTGCTCGGCTCCGAAGCGGAAGCCGACCGGTACCGAGGGGGCGCTGGCGTCGTCGTCTATCTGTCCCCGCGCGACTACCACCGCGTGCATGCGCCGATCTCGGGCCGCATCGCGCGGGTCTGCTCGATGCCGGGCGACTACTTTCCCGTCAACGACATGGGCGTCAAGTTCGTCCCCAATCTCTTCGCGCGCAACCGCCGTGTCGCCGTCGGGATCGACACTCCCGAAGCGCTTGGCCTCGGCCGCGTCACGGTGGTGTTCGTGGCCGCCATCGTCGTCGGCCGCATCACCGTGAGCGGCTTTCCCGAGCGCGACGTTCCGTTCGGCGAGTTCGCCCCCGACACACCCATTGCGCGCGGTGGGGAGCTGGGCATGTTTCACTTGGGCTCCACCGCGGTCGTCTTCTTCGAGCCGCGTGTGGCGGGCAAGCTCGTCGCCGAGCTGGGGCCGACCCGCTTCGGCGAGGCGTTGGTGGTGCCGTGCTCGATGAAAGCGAGCCACTCATGAGCGAACAGCGCCACGATTCTGGCTCGCTCACGCTCACCGAAGAGGACCTCGGAGTCGATGCCGTCGAAGCGGAAGCCACTGGCGACGTCCAGGTGGACGCGGCCCCCGCCAGTGAGGGTGGCGAGAGCGCGGACCAGCGTCTGAAAAAACTGCGCCGTACCGTGCGCATCCCGGATGACGAAGTGGCGCGCCCGTCGCGTCCACCGCCGCCCGCGGTGGAGCCGCCGCAGAACGCGGCGCAACCCATCATGGGCCAGCGCATCATCGCCATCGGCGCCGGGTTGCCGCCGCCGCCGCGCCCGCCCTCCGTGCCGCCCACTCCCTTACGCGTGCCATCCGAGCCGCCGCCCATCGCGGTCGTCGACCGAGACGAGATCGCGGGCATCGCTGGAGCTCCGGAAGACGCCGGCGACGAGCACGGCGCTGAGTCCGAGCCGCCGATCACCGATCCGGGCATGCGCTCGGTCCCGGCGCCATCGGTGGCTGCCAAGGTGCAAGACGACAGCTGGACTCCGTACCAGCCACGCGTCGCGTCCGAGCCGCCGCCCGCGCCGCCGCGTTTGGTGTCGCCGCTGGTCGGTGCATCGGCTGCGCCGTCTCCGTGGGCACCGGCGGCGCACGCTGCCAGCGTCGCCAACCTTCCGCCATCCAGCCAGCGTCGTCCGTCGGTGCAGTTCGAGGCGCCGCCCGTCTGGGCCCGACCCCCTGGTCGTCCGCCCTCCGATTCGCGTCCGGACGGGATGCGCGCTCCGGCCGATTCACGGCCCTCGTACGGTTCGTCGCCTGGCATTGCGTCGGCGTCCTCCAGCGTGATCGACCTTGCCACGCCCACGCCGGGTCAGCCGTGGCCGCCGCGCGACAGCATCGTCGACGTGGCCGTCGACTTCGAGAGCGACGTCACCCTGCTGGATGTCGGCCTCCCGGCGCCGCGACACGCCCGCTCTACCCGCGTCGACGAGTTCGAGGTCGTGGACAAGCCGACCAGCGGCTACGTCCCGGAGTCGGATCTCTCGTCGTCCCATCTCGATGTCGACGCGCCCTCCGGCGAGCTCGACGCGCCGCCGCCTTCGGTGGAGGAAGTGGACATCGATCCGGAGCCCGACTCCGATTCGAGTGCGCGCCTGGGCGGCGTGCTGCTGGCCGCCGAAGATCTCTCCGCGCTGCCGCCCGCGCCGCCACCGCCGGCCAAGCAGGGCGAGAAAGCGGCGCCTCCCGCGCCGAAACTGGCTGCACCGAACCTGCTCGGCCTCGGCAACCTGGCGCCGCTGCCCCTCACCGATGCGGCCTCGCAGCGGAAGAAGAGCAAACCCTGGTGGGAAGAACTCTTCAACGATGACTTCGTGCGCACCGGCGCCAAGGGCGTCAAGGAAGACTACAAGGCGGAAGTCGACTTCATCGAGGACAGCCTCGGCATGGAAAAAGGCGCCACCATTCTCGACCTGGCCTGCGGCACCGGTCGACACGCCATCGAGCTCTCGAAGCGCGGCTATCGCATGGTCGGCTTCGACCTCTCGCTCGCCATGCTCGCGCGGGCGGCGGATCTGGCGCAGGCTGAAGATCAGCGCATCAACTTCGTCCAGGGCGACATGCGAGAGATGCAGTTCGAAGAAGCCTTCGACGGTGTGTACAGCTGGAACACCAGCTTCGGTTACTTCGAGGAAGACAAGAACGCGCAAGTTGCCCAGCTGGTGCACAAGGCGCTGCGCAAGGGCGGCCAGTTCCTGCTCGACATCGTCAATCGCGACTACATCATCCAGGAGTCGCCCACGGTGGCATGGTTCGAGGGCGACGCGTGCATCTGCATGGACGAGATGCACATCGACTGGATCACCAGCCGGATGCGTGTAAAGCGCACCATCATGTTCGACGACGGCCGCAGCCGTGAGCTCGAATACTCCGTGCGGCTCTACTCGCTGCACGAGCTCGGGCGGCTCTTGCACGAGGCCGGCTTCCGCGTCACCGAGGTCAGCGGCCTGCTCAGCACGCCAGGCGTTTTTTTCGGCTGCCAGTCGCCGCGCACGTTGATACTCGCCGAAAAGCGATGAGGCCATGTTCACGGCGCTCTACAGCAAGGACGAGCAGCTGATCCAGGCTTCGTCCGTCGACGAGGTCGGACGCGCCATCGCAGACGGATGGCCGCTGTGGGTGCAGCTCGTCGAGCGCGACCCAGACAGCGACGCCGTGCTCCAGGCGCTCAAGATCCACCCGCTCGCCATCGAGGACGTATGGAACGACCTGCAGATCCCGAAGGTCGAAGACTTCGAGGACTTCCTGCAGATCATCGTGCACCGCGTTCACGATCACTGCGGGCTCGGCGAGGTTCGCTTCGACGAGGTCGACATCTTGGTCGGCCGGCGTTTCGTGGTCACGCGCGTACATCAGGCCAGCGCCACCGCCGCCGCCGAAGCCGTCGTGCGCCGCAATCCGAAGTTGCTCGCGAAGGGTCCGGCTTGGGTCGCCCACGCCGTACTCGACAACGTCGTCGACCAGTACCTGCCGTACGTGGATCACTACGAAGAGGCCATCGAGAGCATCGAACGCGATCTGATGAAGGTGGCGCAGTCGAAGCGTCCGGGCGACTTCGCGTCGCGCATCCTTTTGCTCACGCGCGCGTTGCAGCGCTTTCGCCGTTTTGCTCTGCAGCAAGAGGAAGTGCTGGCGCGCCTCACCCGGTCCGAGTTCGACGAGATCCCGAAGGCGGCGCGGCCCTTCTTCGGCGACGTGCACGACCACTTCTCGCGCGTTACCTCCCTGGCCGAGGGCTCGCGCGAGGTGCTCTCGGGCCTGCTCGACGTCTACTGGAGCATGCAGTCTTCGCACATGAACGACGTCATGAAGACGCTGACGCTGATCAGCACCATCTTCATGCCGCTCACGTTCGTGGCGGGCGTGTACGGCATGAACTTCATGCACATGCCCGAGCTCGGCTGGCGGTACGGCTATCCGGCTGCGCTCGGCCTGATGGCCGTGATTGCGCTCTGGATCGTGCTCTACTTCCGGGCGAAGAAATGGCTCTGAGAACAATCGCCACCCTCGGTCACCCGGTATTGCGTCAAATCGCGCGCGCGCTCACCCGCGAAGAGCTCGCCGCGTCGCACACGCAGCAGCTGATCGACGACCTGATCGACACCATGCACGACGCCGCGGGCGCAGGACTCGCGGCCATCCAGATCCACGAGCCCGTGCGCATCTGCGCAGTCCACGTCGAGAACAACCCGCGCTATCCGTACAAGCCGAACATCCCGCTCACGGTGCTGGTGAACCCCGTCATCACCCACCTCGAGGCGGAGACGTTTTCCAACAACGAAGGGTGCCTCAGCGTGCCCAATCTACGCGGCGAGGTGCCTCGCTCGGTGCATGTTCGCGTCGACGCGTGGGACCGCCACGGCGCGGACGTCTCGTTCGTGGTCAAAGGGCTGTCGGCGGGCACCTTCCAGCACGAGGTCGACCACCTGGACGGCAAGCTGTTCGTGGACCGCGTCGTCGACACCAACACGCTGGCCACCTGGGCCGACTTCGATCGGTTCCACAAGGAAGCGTTCGTCGCGCGCGCAAAGGCGATCGTCGCCCGTTTCGGCCAGTGAAAGAGCCGGCTACCGAACACCCGCGCGTCGTGCACACGAGTCGCTGCAGCCGCCTGGCGCGAGGCCGAGCACACCAAAAAACGTCGCCGCTCGGGCGGTTTTTCGCTCCGGGTTTTTTTGCCCCCGCGAGGCAAAACTTTGTACGTTGGCGGACGCCTCGAGGGTTCACTCCGTGGTTTCGCCAAGAGCGGCCACACCCGCGAGCGTTCGCTCTCAAGTTCAAGGATCGATCTCCATGAAAAGCCTCCACGCATTGTGCCTCGCCGCTGCCACGGCCTCTTCTTTCCTCGTCGCCTGCGGCGGTCCGCCCAAAAAGGTCGAGGAACCGGCGGTTACCGAAGTGGTTACCGATGCCGGCGCCGAAGAAGCCGTTGCCGCCGCGCCCGCCACCACCTTCGAGAAGCTCGGTAAGCGCGAAGGCCTGCAGAGCGTAGTCGATCTCTTCTTGAAGAATGCCACGGTGGATCCGGCAGCCAAGGGCTTGTTCGGCAAGTACAAGGGCGACCGCCTCGACGGCCTGAAAATGACCTTGGTCGACCACCTGTGCAAAGGCACGGGCGGCGAATGCACGCCCCCCGAGCCCACCGGCGCCCCGCTCAAGATCAACGACAAGCAGTTCGAAGCCCTCAAGGCCGACCTGAAGGCCGCGATGGACGAGCAGAAGCTCAGCGAAGAGAACCAGGCCGAGCTCACCAAGGCCTTCGCGGCACTCCGCGAGCCGCTCGCGATCGTGCTGAACCAGAAGAAGTAGCGGTCCCCGCACCAAAGAAGCGGCCCGCTCCGACGTTGCGTCGGTAGCGGGCCTTTTTGCGTGCGCGCAGTCGGACGACTGGATCAGGCGACCTGTTCTGGCGCGGCCGGCACTTCTTCGTCCGGCTCTTCGATCTGCCGCTTGTAGCCGCAGGTCTTGTCCGCGCACATGATGAAGGGCTTGGCCTTGGTGCCACCGAGCACCAGGAACTTCGCCTTGCAGAGTGGGCAGGGCTCGTCGATCGGCTTGTTCCACAGCTTGAAATCGCATTTCAGCGTCTCGTCGTTGTAGTTGGAACAGCCGTAGAACGTACGTCCACCCTTCTTCTTGGCGCGCACCTCGATGATGTCGCCGCCGCACTTGGCGCAGGGCACGCCGAGCGGGACGGGCTTGGCGTTCTTGCAGGTGGGGTAGCCGGTGCACGACAAGAACTCACCGTAGCGGCCGCTCTTGATGACCATCGGGCTGCCGCACTTGT
>JAYUXI010000488.1:0-45897 GCA_043753085.1 Myxococcales bacterium
ATGCGGCAGGCGCCCTCAGCTTGGCCGACCACGACGGCGCCGGCGTCGCGTTCGCTGCCGCGCATCGGGTGCCGCTCGTACTGGTGAGCCCGATCTGGATCCACAAGGGCCGGCCGGCGCGCGGTCTCGCGCCTTTTGCCGGGCGAGCCGCCGTGCTGCGCGTGGGCCTCGGCGGGGTCGAGCACGGCGGGCACGCCGAGCAGCTGGCCGCGGCCGGCGCCGACGGTGTGGCGGTGCAGCGGGCCCTCTACGCGGCGCTCGATTTGGCGGCGCGGATTGGCGAGCTGCTGGCACCGTTCCCGCAGACGATGCCGGCGCCCTTGAGCCGCTGACCGCTTGGGTCTAGCGTGCCGCGAAAATGTCGAGCTACGACGAGATTCTCGCGATCACCACCGAAATCATGCAGCGCCACGTGGATGGCGGTCGCACGGTGGCACCGACCGATCACATCCAGCACGATCTGGGGCTCGACAGCCTCAGCGTCATGGAAGTCGTAGCCGACATCGAGGATCGCTTCGAGCTGACCATTCCCAACGACGTGCTCGGCGCGTTCGGTACCGTCGAGGACGTGGCGCGCGCGCTCTTGAAGCTGCGCGAGTCGATGCCCGGAACCCCGAGCGACGCAGAGGTCTAAGAGACGACCGGCAGGCTGCGCCCCGGCAGCAGCTCGTTGTGGCTGCCTTGCCGGTAGCCCTGCAGATCCAGCGTAACGTACGCGAAGCCGTGCTGCTTGCCGGATTTCACGATAGCGGGGCCCAGCTCGAAGGCGCGCGCGAGCTCGGCACTGCCCACCTCGATGCGGGCCAAAGCGGGCTCGTCGTCTTTTTCTTCGCCGGGACTGCCGAGGCCGTGCCAGCGCACGCGCACCTGCGCGAGGCCGAGGCCGTGCAGCGCGTCTTCGAAGGCGCCAATGCGCTGGAGCCGCGCGCGCGTGACCTTGGTGCCGTAGGGCAGTCGGCTCGACAGACAAGCAGCTGCGGGTTTGTCCCAGACGCCGAGACCGAGAAGTCGGGCGCCTTCGCGCACGTCGGCCTTGGTGAAACCGGCTTCGACCAGCGGGCTGCGCGCGCCGGCCTGCCTGGCTGCTTCGAGTCCGGGACGGTAGTCGCCGAGGTCGTCGAGGTTGGTGCCGTTCACGGCGACGGACAGGCCCCACTCGCTCAGTTTGCGCTCGCTCACGCGATACAGCTCGCTCTTGCAGTAGAAACAGCGATCCGAACGGTTGGCCTGGTAGTTCTCGTCGTCGATCTCGCTCGACTCGACCAGCTCGTGGCGGGCGCCAATCTCCTGGGCGATGGCCACCGCGTGGGTGCGCTCGAACGAAGCGAGGCTCGGGCTGACGGCGGTCATGCCGATGGCGTTCTCGCCGAGGATCTCGTGCGCCACGGCCAACACGAACGCGC
This sequence comes from Myxococcales bacterium, assembly GCA_043753085.1. GTDB lineage: Bacteria > Myxococcota_A > Polyangia > Polyangiales > Polyangiaceae > JAYUXI01. The sequence goes on from JAYUXI010000488.1 coordinate 1,404, forward strand.
TGTCTACCCCGCCCGAGTAGCACACCAGCACCTTGCCCATGTCGCGCAGCAGGGCGCGCAGGTGCGCGAGCTTTTCGGCGAGGGGTGGCTGACTCATGCGCCTACGGTAGTCAGCAGGGCCCGCGCGCGCAAACCGCATGGTCGATCCGGTTGCTCTCGGGCCGCGCCAGCGCAGCGGTCGCCAGCGGCGAGAAACGGCGTACGCTGGCCACGTGGAATGGTTGGTCGTCGGATCCGGGACGGCGGGCGCGGTGGTGGCGTCGCGCCTGACCGAGCATGCCGGGCACGCCGTCACGCTGCTCGAAGCGGGCCCCGACTATCCAGAGCTCGCGTCGCTGCCGTACGACCTCGGCGACGGCACCCGCAACTCGATGACCACGCACGACTGGGGTCTGTGGCATCGACCGAACCTGGCCTCGCAGTTGCGATTGCCGTACCCGCGGGGGCGCGTGGTGGGCGGCTCGTCCGCGGTGAACACCTGCATCGCGGTGCGTGGTCAACCCGAAGACTACGACGAGTGGGGCGCCCTCGGGCTCGACGAGTGGACGTGGGACCAGTGTTTGCCAGCGTTTCGTCGGCTGGAGCGGGACGTCGACTTCTCCGAACGCGACGAGCACGGCGCAGCGGGACCGATGCCGATCCGGCGCCATCCACCCGGCGAGATGATGGCGTGGCAGGCGAGTTTCCTCGAGGCTGCGCGCGAGCGTGGCCACGCACCGGTGGCCGACCACAACGCGGTGCACCAGCTCGGCGCGGGGCCTACCCCGATGAACAAGATCGGCGGCCGGCGCATCAGCGCGGCCGAGGCGTACTTGCCGCCGCCTACGCGCGCACGCAGCAACTTCCGGCTGCGCCCGGACACGCTGGTGCGTCGCGTGCTCGTCCGCGACGGCCGCGCCTGGGGAGTCGAAGTGGAGCACGCGGGCGCGGTGCATGTACTGCGCAGCAATCGCGTCGTGCTGGCCGCCGGGGCGGTGGCCACTCCCGGGATCTTGCTGCGCTCGGGCGTGGGCCCAGCCCGCGAGCTGGCCCGGCTCGGCGTCGACGTCGTGGTCGACTTGCCGGCCGTCGGAGCCCGCTTGCTGGACCATGCCGGCTGCGCGCTCTTTTACGCCCACCGAGCCGGCGGCCGGTTCGCCGCGCGTGACACGCCGGAGCTGCGCTTGCCGCTCATGCAGGCCATGCTGCGGATGACCTCGCCCGGCAGCGAGGTACCGGGCGATCTGCAGCTGCAAGCCGGGACGCGCGTGCCGATCCCGGTGCCGCCGCTGCGCAACTGGGTCGGGCTCATGGTGCAAGTCGGCAAGATGCGCGGCCACGGAAGCTTGCACTTTGCCTCGGCCCATCCGAAGCAAAAGCCGCGGATCACGTCGGCCTTGCTGCACCACCCCGACGACGCGGCCAAGGCGCTGTTCGCCGCCCGGGAGCTGCTTGCGCTCGGTGCGACCAAGTCGCTTTCGGGCGATGCCACGCTGGCGTGGCCGATGCCCGCCGACCGCACGGGCGACGCGCTGCTGCGCTGGCTGCGGCGCTGGAACGACTCCGGGTACCACCCCTGCGGCACCGTGCCGATGGGGCGCGAGGGGGATCCGAACGCCGCGCTCGATGGGCGCGGTCGAGTCCGCGGGGTACGCGGCCTGTGGGTGGTCGACGCCAGCGCGATGCCGGCCCTGCCGAGCGCCAACACGAACGTCCCCACGTTGATGATGGGAGAGCGCTTCGCGGCGTGGCTCGCGGCCGGCGACGCGGAGCCTTAGATCGAATCCAGCTCCGGTCCGTCTCACCTCCATGCACGTCGGTCAGCTCGGAATCGTGGCGCCCTGCAGCCAATCGCTCGACTCGATGAGCGGCACGGCCGATCCCAACGCACGGTTCTGCGCTTCGTGTCGGGAGCGGGTCGTCGATCTGTCGAAGCTCACGCGTCGCCAGGCCGAGGCCGTGCTGCGCCGCGGCGAGTGCGTGAGCGCCGCCTACGACGACGAGGGCGAGGTGGTGTTTCGGGCGGAGCGCCGCGGGTTGCCGATGTTTCCCCAGGCGCTGCGTGCCGCCGCGGTGGCGGCGCCGCTGTGGCTGATGGGCTGCCGGGAGTCGGTCCCGGAAAGCGCTTCCGCGGAGCCGTCGGCGCTGATGACGCCAGATCGCCCGGTCCACGCGGTGCAGCCGACGGTCGCCCTTGCAGACGATGAGCCCGCCGCGTGCGTTCTCGCCGCGCCCGCGCCGCAGCCCGTCGCGCCCGCAGCACCAGGCGTCGTCGCGCAGCCGAAGCCGCGCGCGCCGCACCCGGTCAGCGCGCCGCACCCGCGTCCGTTTCCGCGTCTCGCCGGGAAGCCGGCGTTCCACTCGAAGGCGATGCGCTGACGAAACGGTCGCAAAGAGCCGCGCTTCGCTCGCGAATGCTCAGAAAAAGTTGCCGATGGTGAACTCGAACACGCTGCTCTGCTCGTAGCTCAGCTTGTTGAGCGGGAAGCCGAGCTCGAAACGAAGCGGGCCGAGCGGCGAGAACCAGCGGATCCCGCCGCCGGCTGCCATGCGCACGTACTGCAGCGACGAGAGGCCATTGAAACAGGGCGACACCAGGTTCGAAAACTGCGGCGCCGGCGTGGTGCGGCAGTACTGGTCTTCCAGGTTCCACGAGTTGCCCATGTCGTAGAAGGCCACGCCGCGGATGCCGACCTTGTCGATGATCGGGAACTCGAACTCGACGTTCGTGTAGGCCTGCATGTTTCCGCCGAAGTTGGCGCCGTTGTTGATGGGCGCGGCGTTTACGTCGAGCGACTGGTTGAGCGGCAAGCGCGGGCCGAGGGTGCGCAAGCGGTAACCGCGAACGTCGAGAATGCCGCCGAGGAAGTAGCGTGCGAAGATCGGCACGCCCTGGGCGTTGGGGCTGGTGATGAGGCCAAACTCGGTGTTGGCCTTGAGCACGAAGCCCGAGCCCGGCTGGCCAGTCTGGCCGCCAAGCGGAATGTAGAAGCGGAAGTTCAAGCGGTGACGCAGGAACTCGATCTGGCTGCCGGTGGCGCTGTCGGCAAACTCGGTGGACGCGACCGCGTACAGACCCGAGGTGGGAAAGAGGCGGTTGTCACGCGTGTCGTAGGTGAGGGCGGGGCGCAGCGACACGGTGCGGCCGGCGTTGAACAGGTTGGCCAGTGGCAGCGTGGAGAACGCCGTGTAGAACGAGGGTGCGCTGCCGAAGAACGTGGTGACGTTTCCGGTGCTCACCGAGTCGTGCTGCACCGTGCCGGTGAGGCTGAGTCGCAACCACGGCTGGATTAGCGCGTAGCCGAACGTGAGGCTGCCGCCGACAGAGTTGCGAGAAAAATCTGGAAAGATGTAGAGCTGGTTGAAAACCTCGGTCGAGAACGACCAGTCCGAATCGAAAAAATAGGGTTCGAAAAAGCGCAGACTGAACAGACGACGCAAGCTCGACACCTGCGCCTGGAGGGCGAGCGACTGTCCCGAACCGAACAGGTTGGCTTGCTGCACCTGCGCCGTGGCGATGAAGTTTTCGATCGACGAGAAGCCGGCGCCGACCTGGAAGGTGCCGGTGGGCCGCTCGGTAATCTCGAAGTTGACGACGATCTTGTCCGGCGCCGAGCCTTGCTCGGTGGACATGTCGACGCGCTCGAAGTAGCCGAGGGCGGTGATGCGGCGCTTGGAATCTTCGAGCTTGGTCTCGGAGAAGAGCTGGCCTTCTTCGATCTCCAGCTCGCGCCGCACCACTTTGTCGCGGGTCTTGGTGTTGCCCTTCAGCTCGATGCGCTCGATGCTGACGAGCGGGCCGCGGCGGATCGGAACGACGAGGTCGACCTCTTTTTTCTGTGGGTCGAGGTCGGTCTCGGGCTCGGCTTCGACGTTGGCGTAACCCGCGTCGCGGTAGAGCGTGCGCACCGCCTGCAGGTCGTTCACGAGCTCGGCGCGATTGAAGAAGTCGCCCGCCTTCGAGTGCACCATCTGCCGCAGTGCGCGGCGGCCGCCGAGCGGCTCGATCTCGTTGCCATCGGCGTCGCGCTCGAAGACCTTGAGCTGGCGGATCTTGTAGCGGGGGCCCTCGTGGATGCTGAGCGTGATCTCGATGCCCTCGCGGTCGGGCGTGATCATCACGCGCGGCGTACCGACCTGGACGTTCAGAAAGCCCTTGTCGTAGTAGAGCGCCGACAGCAGCAGCACGTCGCGTTCGAGCAGATCTTGCCGGTACGGACCCCCCGAGCCGAACGAGAGGAACGAGATCTGCGCGGTAGCCATCACCGCCCTGAGCTCGTCGTCCTTGACGTTCAGGTTGCCGAGGAAGTTGATGCGGCGAACCGTGACCGGCTGGTGCTCGGCCACCTTGAACTTGACGGTGACCTCGTTGTCCTTGTCGGGCTCGATGGCAAAGTTGACGTCGGCGAGGAAGTAGCCCTTCTCGGCGTACGCATCTTTGATCTTCTGCACGCTGCGGCGCACCGCCGGGATGCTGAGGCTGGTCTGGACCTTGATCTCGATCGCTTCGAGCAGCTTGTCCTTGTCGAGCTCGTCGTTGCCTTCGAACTCGATCGCCTTCACGTTCGGGCGCTCGCGCACGACGAAGCGCAGGGTGACACCCGCGGAGTCCTGCGTCAGGTCGACCTCGATGTCGTCGAAGAAGCCCGAGTCCCAGAGCGAGCGCACGTCGTTGGTGAGGGTCTCGCCCTTGAACGGCTGGCCGAGCTTGGTGCGCACGTACGTGAGCACGTCTTCTTCGGCGATGCGGCGCGTGCCCACCACCTCGATTCGGCGAACCGGCAGGCCCGCGGCGCGCTCGACGTCGCTCGGGGCCAGTCGCACGACGGGAACCTCGGGCTCCTGGGTCGGATCCGCTGCCCCGCCGTCGCCCGTGACCGCTGGAGCGCCGGCATCTTGCACGTCCGCCGCGAGCACTCGCGGCGCGCCGGCGTCCTGCGCGCGGGCCGCGGCGGGCACGAGCAGCGAGACCAGCGAGACCAGCACGCTGATCGCGAGAGCCAGGGCGATTCGGAAAGGAAAGGCTCGCATCGTGGGGCAGTGCCCGGAAAAGACCGACCAAACCTCGCGCGACATCGCGAATCGGGGCGTGGGCGCCCGGGTGTTACCGCGGTCAGGAAGGGGAGGTCAATGTAGAATCCCCCGACAAGAACCCTGGGGCTGGAGCGCGCGCAGCTCCAGCGTGGGCTGCGTACGCTGCCATGGCCGCCGCGTGCTAGGCCTACACCGTGACCGAGAACCTTCGCGCAGGCACACGACCCGGACGCCGGATCCTCGAAGTACGGGGCGCCGATCGCGTCGGCTGGCTGAACGGACTGCTCACGTGCGACGTGAGCAAGCTGGCGCCCGGCCACGCCCTCCATGGTTTAGTCGTGGCGCGCAAGGGCAAAATCATGAGCGACGTTCTGGTGGCGGCGCCGCACGGCACCGACCTTCTCGTGCTCGACCTGGATGCGGCGGCGGCGGCGGCGGCGCACGAGCATCTCGAGCACCACCTCATCACGGAAGACGTCGAGATGACCCTGCGCGACGCCGCGCCCATCGTGCAGATCGGCCCCAATGCCGGCGCTTCCGCCCGCCTGGTGATGCGCGGGCTCGTCGGCGCGCCCGAGGTCGAAGCGGGCCTGCGCTTCGACGACGCGCCCTTCACCGGCGACGAGGGCGTGTACGAGGATCTGCGGTTTCTGGCCGGCTGGCCCGCCTTCGGTCTCGACTACGACGACGCCTTCTATCCGCAGGAGGCCGGCCTCGAGACGTTTGCCGTGGCATTCGACAAGGGCTGTTACCTCGGGCAGGAGGTGGTGTTCATGCTGCAGGTGCGCGGCAAAGTGAAACGCCGCCTCGCGCTGCTGGAGCTCGGGCCGGGCAGCGCGCCTGCGTTCGGCACGGTCGTGACCCTGCCGGGCGGAAAAGAAGTCGGCGAGACGCGCACGGCGCGCATCCTGCCGGGCGCCACGCGCGCGTTCGCGCTGCTGCGCGAAGGTACCTGGAAACCGGGGACGGAGCTGCTCGTGGCCGGCGCCGCGGCGCGCGTGCTCGGCTAGCGCGGCGACAGGCCCGGTGGGGCGTGCGGCATCGGCTCCGAGGCGGGTGTGAGCTCCGGCGCTGCGTGGAAGTCGACCGCGTTCGGCGCAGCGTGCACGCAGCCGTCGTGCGGGGCGTCGCTGCCGGCGGGGACGACTTCTTTTTCGTGCGGGCAGGCGTCGAGCTTGTCCTGCAGGCCGTCGCCGTCGGAGTCGCGGTCGTGGGGCGCGTAGCGGAGGCCGAGCGTGAAACGGAAGCGTGGCGTACCGAAGTCGTCGCCGGTGAGGGCGATGCCGCCACCGCCAGATGCGTCCGCGGCGAAGTCGCCGCCGAAAAACGGCGCGGTACGCACGCCGATGGCCCACTCGGCGGGGGCGTTGCCGCCACCGACGTTGCGCGAGTCGACGGCGCCACTGGCACGCACCACCGACGCGCGGTTGCGTGTGGTGCCGACCAGCATGCGAAACTCGACGAAGGGCGCCAGCAGCTCGTTGCCGAAGATGTCGTAGGTGACGCCGAGCGCCTGGGTGATCTGCGGGCCGACGCGGGTGCCGAGCGCCTCTCGAGTCTCGCGCACGCGCACGCCGATCTCGGCGCCGACCAGCAGACGGCCGTAGCGCAGATCTCCGGCGAGACTAGGGACGAACACGGCGGTGCCGTTGGTGGCAAAAGCATCGCGATCGCCGGTGGGCGCCGACACGTCGAAGCGGCCCATCAGCCCGTAGGTGAGCTTCCGGCGCTGGATCAACGTGGCGTCGTCGACCCGGGGACGAGTGACGAACGCGTAGCCGACGCCGAAGCGCAGATCGCGCAGGGCCTGGTTGCGCAGGGTGCCGCCGCCGGTGAGCGGCCGCAGGCCTTCGCCGTTCTGCAGCACGGTGGCCGGCAGCACGAACGATGCGTGCAGTTTCTCGGTGATGCCGAGCGCGAGCAGAAAGTGTTCGGTGAGCTGGTTGTCGACGGCGAAGTTGCGCGTGCCGGTGGGCCCTGGCGAGGGCGTCAGCAAGGTAACGGGGCGCGATTGGTAGCTGCTGATCAGACCGAACGAAACCTGGCCTTCGCGCAGGGGCTCGGTGCCGCCGATGCTGACGAAGCGCGTGGTACCCGCGTGCGGCCAGAACGTTTCGGAGTCGATGCACGCGTTGTTCACGGTCACGTCGCATGGATCGGCGGCCTGCGCAGGAGCGGGCAGCAGCGACGTGGCAGCAAGAAGAACGGGAGCAAGAAAGCGGCGCGTCATGGCGGCTGGCGAGGCGACCGTATCACAACCGCGTCAGCGGGAAGCGTGGCGATCCAGCAGGTCGGCCACGCTGGCGGTGAGCTTCTCCGCCGTGGGCACGTGCAAGAACTCGTTGGGCCCGTGCGCGTTCGAGTGCGGCCCGAGCACGCCGGTGATCACGAACTCGGCCTTGGGGAACTTGTCGCCCAGCATGGCCATGAACGGAATGGTGCCGCCTTCGCCCATGTAGGCGGCGCGCGCGCCGAAGTGGCGTTCGGAAGCTTCGTGCAGTGCGGCGGTGAGCCAGTGCGATTCGGCCGGCGCCTGCCAGCCGTCGGCTGCGCCTTCGGCCTCGAAGTGCACGCTGGCGCCGTACGGCGGATCCGCCTCGAGGATTCGTTTGAGGTCCTCGGTTCGCGCCGCCGCGTCGACACCGGGCGGCAGGCGCAGTGAAAGCTTCAGTTTGGTCTCGGGCCGCAGTACGTTGCCGGCAGATCCGATCGGCGGCAGGCCCTCGGCGCCGGTGACCGAGAGCGTGGGCGCCCAGGTTCGTGCCAGCGCCAGCTGCGCGCGGTCTTCGGGCGTCGCCGAAGGCCCCATCGGCGCGGTGCTGCCTGCCCAGGGGAACTTCGAGAACACCGCGTCGCCGACGACGTGGGCAAAGTCGACGGCCTGCTGGCGACGCGCCGCGGGGATCTCGCCGTGGAAGCTGTCGACCAGGATCTTGCCGGTGGCGGAATCCTCGATGCGATCGAGCAGCATGCGGGCGATGCGGAAGCTGGACGGCACGATGCCGCTGGCGTCGCCCGAATGCACGCCTTCGTCGAGGACCTTCACCGAGAGCGTGCCGGCGGCCATGCCGCGCAGCGAGGTGGTCATCCACAGCCGCTCGTAGTCGCCGGCGCCCGAGTCGAGAGCGATGACCAGGCTGGGCGTACCGATGCGGCTTTGCAGGTGATCGACGTAGGCTGGCAAGTCGTAGCTGCCGGATTCTTCGCAGCCCTCGACCAGGACGACCAGCCGCGTGTGTTTGCCGCCGTGCGCCTGCAGCGCTTCGACCGCCGTGAGGGCGGCGAACGTGGAGTATCCATCGTCTGCGCCGCCGCGGCCGTAGAGGCGATCGCCCTCTTGGCGAGGGTTCCACGGGCCGCTCTTTTCGCTCCAGCCCACCATCTCGGGCTGCTTGTCGAAGTGTCCGTAAAGCAGGACCGGATCGCCATCCGGAGCGCCGTAGGCCGGGATGGTGCAAAGCAGAACGGGCGTGCGGCCGGGAAGGCGGACGACTTCGACCGTCAGGCCGGCAATGGTGCGCGCCTTGGCCCAGGTTTCCAGCAGCCGCACGGCCTTCTCGATGTGTCCATTCGCTTCCCAGTCCGGGTCGAACGCGGGGCTCTTGGCCGGGATGGCGATGTACTCGCGCAGGCGGGGCACGATGTCGGTCTGGAAGGCCTTGGCCACGAACGAACGGATAGTTTCGGCGCTCATGGGGCCGCATGGTAGTCCTGCGGGTGTCATGAGTGCTGGGAAACGAACGAGAAGAGAGCTCGAAACCGGCATCACGGTCGACCTCGACAAGGACGAGAGCTACGGCGCGTATCTCGGTCTGGATCGCCTGCTCTCCGCGCAGAGCCCGCGCTCGGAGAACAACCACGACGAGATGCTGTTCATCATCCAGCACCAGACCTCGGAGCTGTGGATGAAGCTCTTGCTCCACGAGCTCGACTTCGCGGTCGTGCTCGTCCAGCAAAGTCGCCTGAACGAGAGCTTCAAGGTGTTCGCGCGCGTCTCGCAGATCCAGCGCATGCTGTTCGAGCAGTGGAGCGTGCTCGAGACGATGACGCCGAGCGACTACCTCGGCTTTCGAGATGCGCTCGGTCGCTCCAGCGGCTTCCAGTCGTACCAGTATCGCGCGCTCGAGTTCGTGCTGGGCAACAAGGATCCGGCACTCCTGTCGGCGCACAAGCACGACGAAAAAATCAGCGCTTGGCTCGGCGAACGGCTGGCGCGGCCGTCGCTGTACGACGAGTTCCTGCGGCACCTGGCGCGGCACGGGCATGCCGTGCCGGCCAATCGCCTGGAGCGCGACTTCCGCGAGCCCTACGAGCCGAGCGACGGCGTGCTCGCCGTATTTCGCGAGATCTACGAAAACCCGAAGGAAAACTGGGCCGAGTACGATCTCTGCGAGAAGCTGGTGGACATCGAAGAGCGGTTCCAGCTGTGGCGCTTCCGGCACATGACCACGGTGAAACGCATCATCGGCTTCCGGCACGGGACAGGCGGCAGCTCGGGGGTCGGTTTCTTGCGTCAGGCGCTCGACCTCACGTTCTTCCCCGAGCTCTGGGACGTCCGCACGCACCTGCGGAAGTAACGCGCGCTGGGCGCGGTCACTTGATGCTGGAGAGGTGCACCACGAAGTAGTGGCCGCGCCAGGAGATCAGCGACTTGAGCAGAATCGCGTGGCGCGCGCCGGCCTCGGTGTCGTAGGTGAGCTGCGAGTCGAAGACGCGGAAGTAGGGGAGCTTGTTGTATTCTTCGCCGGGTTTCACCCACTTCGCGGTGGACTCGGGAATCTCGAGGCCGACGAAACGTGCATTGTGCAGGTTCGGGCGGGAGCGGTGCAGCGCGTGGATGTCGCGCGCGAAGTTGGCCAGGAGCCGGCCGCGCCAGTCGGACTCGGGGCTCTTCGAGTCCTTGACCTGCTTGTACGCGTCGAGCGGAAAGAAAAAGACCTCGGCGCGCTTCGGATCGTCGGCGACGATCGCCTCGAAGAGCGCGTTGGCGCGTGCCAGGGTCAGCGTCTCGGCGGGCTCGGGCTTGGCCGCCGTCTGCGGCAGAATGGCGTCTGTGGCAACCAGATCCACGGCGCCGGAGTCTGGGCCCGTGGGTATGCGGGTACTCGTGGCCGCGTCGGCGGTCGGCGCAGCGCGCCCCTCTGCGCCGGGCAGAATGAGAACGGGCACTCCGGCTTCCACGGGCGCCGGAAGACTCGGGCGGCTCGAGGCGCCCGGCGGCTCGCCCGGCGTGCAGGCCGTGATCAGCAGGGACATTCCGAGCGCGCGTCTCATGGACCCGGGCTTTATCACGCCGCGACGGTCGGGTCCGTGGACCCACGAACGTCGAACCGAGGATTGACGCTCGAAAGCGGAGCTGATTCAGTTCGCCGGACGACTTTCCGGCGTCGTCCGTCCAACGGATGGAGCTGCGTTCCGGCAGCTCTACTTCACGGCGACGACCTTATGATTGGAGGCACAATGAATACGTTTCGAATGCGCGCCACGGTGGTGATGTTCACGGGCCTCGCGCTCGCAGCCATCGCTTGCAAAAAAGACGACCCAAACGCCCAGACCGCTGCCAACCAGCAGAACGGTCAATACCCGCAGCAGCAGGGGCAGTACCCGCAGCAGAACGGTCAATACCCGCAGCAGCAGGGGCAGTACCCGCAGCAGCAGGGCACCGCTCCGCAGACCGGAACCATGCCTCCCGCGACCGGCGGAACGCTGGCCACTCCCGGCCCGCTCGCGCTGCCGTGCTCGACCGACTCGGCGTGCTTTCTCCACAAGTGCAACGTGCCTGCAGGCAAGTGCGCGTTCCCCTGCGCGAGCGACTTCGACTGCAACCCGGGCAACAAGTGCAACCCGGGCGTCGGCGCTTGTTTCCCCGGCTGAGTCACCCGCTCCCGTGACGACGAGAGGCGCCTCCTCGCGGAGGCGCTTTTTTTCGTGCGGAACGTGCGCACGGTCAGGCTGTGTGGCGACGGGCGCTGCCGAGCGTACCGGCAACTAGAACGAGCTGCGGAAGCTCTCGAGGTTCTGGATCGCCGGCCACGACATGCCGCGCACCTGGCGGTCGATGCAGGACGACGCCGCGCCGTTGTGCGGTGTCGTGGTGACGGTGACGCCCACCGCGCGACCCATCTGCACTGCGACGCCGACGCTGACCTTCGTGTCGCCCGGGGTCCCGCATGCGGTGATGAACGAGCCGCTCTTCAACGGCCCCTCGAGCTGCGCCTTCGACAGGTTGCCGCCACCGCCGCCCATGTTCAGCTCCTGGCCCTTGTTCAAGGCCTGCTCGTAGCTCATGCCGCCTGGCATTCCGCCACCGCCGCCACCACCGCCACCGCCGCCGCCGCCCGCGCGCTTCTGCCCTTTCAGGCCGCCATCGATCTGCAGGTTGAGCGCCGTGGGATCATCGAGGATGTCTGCCGTTTCGCGATCCTTGCCGCGGGACTTGAGCACGACGACGACCGCCGCCGTCGCCAGCACCAAAATCACGCCGCCGCCGAGCAGATACTTCAGAATGCCGGCATCCTTGTCGCGCTGCTCGGCGCGCACGACGGCGCGCTTTTCCTTCACGACCTCGCGATGCAAGCCGGCGTGCTCCGCGAAGGGTGCAAACTGCGCGTACTCGCCGATGGGACGACTCTCGCCCGCCACCTCGTCGCGCAGGACGTGACTGGCCGTGAACTTGTGCTTGGCGATCTGCTGGAGCAGCTCGACGGCGTTGAAAGGACCGTGGTCCATGCGATCCTTGTGCACGACGTAGCGTGGGCGCGGATCGCTCTCGAGCTCGGCCTTGAGCTGGGTCAGCTCGCCGTGGGCGTCGCTGCGGGGCTGAGGGGTGGCCTGGGCCGGCTTCGGCCGCACGCCTACGGCGAACGGATCGCCGGCGTCGACGAAGGCCGGCGCGGGAGGCGAACCGTAGGCTTGCACCGGGCGCGGCGCGCTGTCGGCGAAGTGGTCGAGCGCAGCCGCCATGGCCTCGAGATCGTTCGGGCGGGCGCCCCGATCGGGTTGCAGAGCGGCCACGAACAGGTGCTCGACGTGCTCGGGCACGCCGGGCACGGCTTCCTGGATCGGTCGTCGCGCCGGGCCGACAATCGTGCCGCTGAGGGCTTCGTAGAGCACGGCGCCAAGGCTGTAGATTGCAGCTTGTCGATCCGACGGACCGAGCGAGGCGGCAAGCTCCGGCGCGAACGCCGCGAGATCACGAGCGTCTTCCGGACGACCCGTCATCTGGCCGAGGGCCACGCTGCCTTCGTCGCCGATCCAGATGTTGCCTGGCACGATGAAGACCGGTTCGCCCCCGGCGAGGGACTCCTCGATCGTGCGAGCGAGATGCGCCACGAGGCGGGTGGCCTCGGAGAGCGGGAGGGGACCAGTTTCGTCGAGGCGTTGCCTTAGCGTGATCATGGCGGTGCGGGTCACTCTATAAAAGAACGCGACAGTGGTCTCAAGGGCCGTTCACGGGCGCGGCGCGCGAGACACCATCGGGCGCGCCAGCTCGGCCACCAGGGGCCGGCCGCCGACGCTCTGGCCCGACAGCGCTTCGATTGCCGTAGTGGCCGCTTCGCGCGCGACCACGAGGTAGGTCATGCGGTCGCGGATCTGCGGCTCTTCGAGCTGCGAGACGCCGGCGGCACGGAAGTACTGCTCGATGTCCTCGGGCGTGAGCCCATCGCGTCGACCGACGTTGACGTAAAGACGGGCGGAGTCGCCTTCGGGCGCGGTCACGGCGCCGTTCGGAGCCGGCGCTGTGGCGACCGAATCGCTCTCGGTGAAGCCGATGGTCGGCAGCTCCTCGCGTGCATCCTCGCGCGGGCGCCGCGGCGCGCGTTCGCGGCGCGGCCGGTCCTCGCGAACGGGGACGGCGGCGGCTTCGTCCGTGGCTCCTGCAGGCGCAGCCTGGCGCGGCGCTTCGTCTCGCGGGGGCTCGCGACGCGGTTCGCGCTCGCGACGCGGCTCGCGCTCGCCACGCGGCTCACGCGCCGGCGGAACCTCTTCGACTTTGCGCGGCGCCTTGGCGCGGCGGGCTTCGGCGCCGTTGGTCTTCGCGTCCTCGACCTTGTCGCCGAGCAGCGCACGGACGAGGTGCGCCACGATCTGCGTGGCCGAATCGTGCGTGAGCAGGCGCCTGGAGATCGCGAGCGCGTCCTCGTCGACGACGAGATCGGCGTAGGCGGCGACGAAGCCGTCGACCACGTCTTGCTCGGCGCGCGTTTTCATCTCGCCCGAGGTCGGCAGCTGCCGCTCGATCGGCCGGATCTTGTAGCTGAGGCGAACCAGGTACACGTTGCCGACGTCGCGCGGCGCCACCAGCGAAATGGCCGTGCCGGTGCGGCCGGCGCGACCGGTGCGGCCGGTGCGGTGTACGTAGGCCTCGGCGCTCTCCGGGAAGTCGAAGTTGATGACGTGCGTGAGGTGCGAGATGTCGATGCCGCGGGCGGCCACGTCGGTGCAGACGAGAAAGCGCAGCTTGCCCTCGCGGGTGGCGCGCATGACGCGCTCGCGCTCTTTCTGTTCGAGATCGCCGTTCAGCCAGCCGGCCTCGAAACCGCTGTTTTGCAGGGCCTCGGCGACGCGCTGGGTTTCGTCCTTGGTGTTGCAGAAGACGATCGCGCTCTCCGGGTTTTCGACCTCGATGATCTTCAGCAAGCTCGGGATCTTGCGATCGCGGACCAGGTACACGAAGTGATCGATGGTGAGCGCGCCGGCCTGATCGCTGGAAAGCGTGATGAAGAGCGGATCCTTCAGCTTGTCGTTCGCCATGCGCTCGATGTCGGGCGGGATGGTGGCCGAGAAGAACAGGCCCTGGCGCTCCTTGGGCAAGAACTCGACAATGGAAGACAGCTCGCGGGCGAAGCCCATCGAGAGCATCTCGTCGGCTTCGTCGAGCACGAAGGTGCGGACGTGCGAGGGGTCGAAGGTGCCGCGACGCAGGTGATCGAGCACGCGGCCAGGGGTGCCGACGACGACTTGCGGAGCCGCCGCGAGCTCGTCGATCTGGTGCTGCATCGGGGCGCCGCCGTAGATCGAGACCACCTTCACGCCACGGTGCTGACCGATCTTGCGCATCTCGTCGGCGACCTGGATGGCGAGCTCGCGCGTGGGAGTGAGCACGAGGCCCTGGACGGCGTGCACCGAGCGGCGCAGGAGCGAGTCCACCAGGGGCAGGCTGAACGCGGCAGTCTTGCCCGTGCCCGTACGGGCCTGCACCACCAGGTTGCGGCCTTCCGAGGCCGGGCCAAACACGGCCAGCTGCACGGGGGTGGGCGAGACGTAGCCCAGCTCGGCGAGTGCGCGCTTGACCTCCTGCGAGAGCGGTAGGGAATCGAAAGTGACGGCCGGGGGAAGATCCGCCGGAGCGGGAGTGACTGCGGAGTCGGTCATGGAAGTGATTTCACGGTCCAGTAGCAAGGTGGGGGGGCGTAATGAGGGCGCTCTTGGTGATCTGCCAGGTGCTCGAGATCGCGAACCAAGCGGCGAAGAGAAAAAACGTGCCCTCGGCAACGCGGCGCCCACGGCGCTCGGATCGACGGAGGGATTTTCGCGCCATGCGACCTCCTCTATCACGCTCTCTGCCGGCGATCCCGCTCCGCGGAGGCCCTTTTCCTCGTTGGCGGCGTGTGCCAAAAGGACAAGCCAGCGTGCGGGCAGCCCTTTCTCTGGTTTCGCGATGCGGGAGGCATCGACAGCGAGTGCGCGCGTGGCGCGGGTGCCCGAAAGCAGCCTTGGCGCTTGCTCTCGGCCTTTCGCTGGCGCTCGTTCCGGCGCCGACGGAGGCGCAGGCCCCCCCGCCCATCGTCGACAACCGATACGCCGTCGAGCTGTTCAACGGCCCCTACTTCGGGCCCTCGCGCGGCGGCAGCGTCGGCGGCGCCACGGCGGCCAACGCCGCCGGAGTCGACTCGGTGTCGGTCAACCCGGCGGCAGCGGCGGTGCGCGATCCGTACAGCGCGCGCTGGTTCGACTACGACATCAGCGCGGGCATTTCGTTTCCGGGCGTCTTCTTCGTGAAGTCGGACTTTTACAACCGGGAGCCGCGTCCGGATCGCCCGCAGCAACGCACCCGCGGCGTGGGTCTGGTGAACCTGGGCGCGAGCCTGCAGTTCGGCAACCTGGCGATCAGCGCCAGCACCGACCAGTACCAGCACGAGATCGCCGTGGCCGACACGCGCAAGCCCGACGTGACCGTGGCGTTCGGACGCTCGAACCTGGCGCTCGCGTACGGCCTGTTCGGCAATCAGCTGGTGGTGGGCGCGGGCCTGCGTCTCATCACCACCAGCTTCCGCCGCGCTGGCAACGCGTCGCAGAACTATTTCGGCGCCGCCGACAACGCGCTCTCGCGCGGCAACGTCGTGCTCGACCTTTCGGGGATCGGCACGCAAGCGGGCATCGTGCTCAAGCTCGACGACGAGCCGTTCCGGCTCGGCCTTTCGTACCGCAGCTCGATCGAGGCGCGGCCCACTGCCGACCGCCCGGACACGCGCTCGCCCGAAGATGGCGTGGCGCGCGTGGGTGGGTACGTGCTGCCGGAACGCGTGGTCGCGCCCTGGGAAGTGGAGCTGGGGGGCGCGCTGCAGCTCGGCGAAAGGCCGCTGAACCCGCGCTGGCGCAACCCGCGTCTGGAAGGAGCCGTGCTGCGCCACAAAATCGACGAGGCCCGCGCCGTGCGCGTCCGCCAGCACGTGCCCGCCCGCGAGGAACGCGCCATTCGGCGCATCGAGGAGGCGCAGTTCGTCGCCGACCAGGAGCGCCTCTACGAAGAACGGCGCGCCGAGTTCAAGAAGCTGCCGCGCGAGAAGCTGCTGCTTTTGGCCAGTGCGCTCGTCACCGGCAGCACGGAGAACGCCGTCAGTGTGATCGGTTTTTCCGAACAGGAGCGCGAGCTGGTCGGCCGCAGCATCAGCGTGACGCCGCGCCTCGGCATCGAGGGCGAGCCGATCGCCAACCGCCTCGTCACGCGCGCCGGTAGCTATCTCGAGCCGTCGCGGTACGCCGGCGGCTCGTACCGCCAGCACTTCACCGCCGGCGCGGAGGTGCGCCTGTTCCACGTCCCGAAGATCTGGTTGATCCAGGAATTCGACCTGTGCACGGTCGGCTTCATCGACGTGGCGCCGCGGTACCTGAACTTCGGCCTGTCGCTCTCGTTCTGGCATTAGCCGGCCGGGCGCCGTGGGCATGATAAGGGCGACGGATGATCGTGCGGACCACCTTGTGCTTGTGTTTGTGCTCGCTGCTCGCCTGCGACACGAAGGAGCCGGCGCCCGCCAAGCCTGCGCCCCGTGCGCCCGCAATGGTGGCGGCTGCCACGCCCGCCACGGCGTCGTCGGCCATTCCGATCCCCACGCCGAAGGACGGCGTCGTCGAGGCGGCGGCGGCCGACGCGCTGCTCACGCTGGGCGCGCCGTCTCTCGTGCGCGTCCTGAATGCCGGCGCCGAGCCGCGCGTGCTGCTGCGCTACGAGGTGCCCGCGGGAAGCAAGCAGTCGACCGACATGCGCATGGCGATGGAGCTCGAGATGCGTGCCGCGGGCAACGACTTGCCGCGGCAGAAAGTCCCCGATCTGGTGATGCGCATGGATCTCGTGGCCGCCACGCGCGACGCATCGGGCGTGCGGGTCGACGGCGTGATCTCGAAGGTGACCACGGAGCCCAAGTCCGACGACGAGAAGAAGCTCGCGCGGTCGATGGCCAAGGCTCTCGCCGGGATTCAGGGCCTCAGGGTTTCGTACGTGGCCACTCCCGAAGGCCGCGTGCGCGACATCACCATCGCGGCCGGTGCCGCCGTGGACCCGAGGTCGCTGGAGATGCTCGACCAGATGAAGCAATCGTTCGATTCGATGGTGGTGCCCCTGCCGAACGAGCCGGTCGGCGTGGGCGCGGCCTGGCAGGTGGTCGGGCGCATGAAGGCCGGCGCCGAGGTGCTGCAGTTCTCCACGTACACGCTGCGCAAGCTAGAGGTCGGCAAGAGCAGCCCGATCGTCGAGCTCGACAGCGAGCTCGTTCAGCTGGCTGCGGCCCGCGCCATGTCCGTGCCCGGCAACGGCGCCACCGGCAAGCTCGAGGAGTTTCGCAGCTCGGGCAAGGGCAGCATCCGCGCCGATCTAGGCAAGCTGGTACCCGAGCGTGCCACCGGCGACGTGCAGGGGCACGTGATCAGCACCGTCCCCGGCTTCGGCATCATGACCGTCGACACCACCATGAACCTGCAGTTCGTGCCGGTGAAGTGAGGATTGCTAGTTGAGCGTACTGGGCGCTTCCGGAAGGGTCTGCAGGAACATCGTGCTGATCTCGCGCTCGAGCGCCATCGTGATCTCCGCGTCGAGACTGTCTTCGCTGCGGGCCACGCGCTCGACGTTGCGCTGGTAGACGAACAGGCGCAGCGATTTTTCGTCGATGCGGTCCAGAAAGACCAGTGCCCGTGGCTCCACGCCGTCCACCACGACCTCGGGGCCGGGTGCATCGACCACGAACACGGCCGCGTCGGTCACGTGGCGCGCGAACGCTGGTTCCAGGCGATCGAGGGCGCGCTCGACGGTGGAGGCGAACACCTCGGGTGCTTCGGTCCACGGTGGCGGCGGAAAATGCGCGTCGAGGGCGCGGGTACGCAAAAAGTGGAACGTGGCGGCGGCGAGATCGCTTTGCTCTTCGGCGACGAGTCCAAGGTGGTAGTGGGCGTCTGCGTGGTCGGGCTCGGCCTTCACGGCTTCCTTGAACAGGGGCAGCGCTTCGTCCGACTTGCCGAGCTCGTAGAGCGCGCGGCCGACCGAGAACGAGTGCCCACCGTTGGTGTACGGGCCGTCGGGAGCGGCGCGGAGCGTGCGGAGTGCACCGTCGTCGTCACCCTTGCCGAGCTGCGCGTCGACCTTGAGAAGCAGGCAGTCGAGGCGCTCTTCGTCGGTCTCGGCGAGCTCGTAGGCTTCGTCGCAGTGGCTGATCGCGTCGGCCCAGGACTCCATCGACAGCAGCACCTCGGCGGCGTTGAGCATGGCCTCGAAGTAGTTTTCGTCGAGCGCAATGGCTTGCCGGTAGTGCTCGAGCGCTTCGTCGGCTTCGCCAGCGAGCGCCGCGCTGTAACCGAGGAGGTTGTGCACCTCCGGGGCGTCCGGATCGAGCTCGAGTGCGCGGCGCGCGCACGCTTCTGCGCCCGCCGCGTCGCCACGCTGTGCGAGATCCCATCCACGATCGAGGTGCGCCGAGAGTTGGTCCAAAGGACCGCTATTCTTTGGCTACTTCACGCGTCCCGTCAAGAGTCCGTGGGATATCCGATCGCTTCGCGAGCGGTCTCGAGCGCTTCGGGTTCTGCATCCGCGGAAAGCGCCATCGCGAGTTCGCGGGGGGCGGCAGCTGGGTGATCGGGTCGACGGCCAGCATGGGGCGCGAGCTCGCGTGATATTCAGTCGTGGACGACGACCATGGTGCCCGGCTTTTCCGCGGTGGACCAGGTGGCGTGCCAGCCGCGGGGCAGCTTCGGCTCGGTCCAGTCGAACACGGCTTTTGCGTCGACCGGTGCGAGGTTCACGCAGCCGTGGCTCTTCTTGCGGCCGAACTCCGCGTGCCAGAACGCGCCGTGCAGCGCGTAGCTGGCGTTGAAGTACTGGATCCAGGGCACGTCCTCGATCGAGTAGGGCCCGTCCGACGCGACGTCGCCGTCCATGGTGGAGGCCACGTGTTTCTCGCGGATGCGCCAGGAGCCGGTGGGGGTGGGGTGATCTTGGGCCTTGTCCGAGCTGGTGCGGCCGGAAGAGACGATGGTGCCGAATACGGCCTTGTCGCCCACGTACGCGATCAGGGTCTGGCTGGCGATGCTGACGTCGATCCACTTTTCGTTTTCGCCGACGCCCGGCGGCCGCGCGGCGGCCTTCGAGCGCGTGCCTTCGGAGGCCTTCATCCAGTAGCCGAAGGTGCTCTCGTCGTACCGGCTGCCCTTGATGGTGACGGTTTTGCCGGTGAGCGGAGCGCGCGACAAACGCGGAAGATCGCCCGACACGGAGACGGATTTTTCGTCGTTGCCGACGGTATACTGTTTGCCCTTGTTGGTGAGGATGAAGCCGAACAGACCGTTTTCACCAGCCTTCGGGCGGACCGCTTCGACCTCGGCAATGGGCTTGGGCGGCGTGCCGATCAGCACCTTCACGTACGACGCCGGATCGGCGCCTTCGCTCCAGAGGCCGTGGTAGTCGGTCGGCTGCTTCCAGAGCATTACCCGGTCGGCCGGAGCGATGACGGCCTGGGTGGTGCGGTACCAGCGGCTGCCGTTCGACGAAAACGGACGGTCGAGCGACAGGAAGAAGCCGCGAACCATGCGCTTGAGGACCGGGCCGCCCTCGTCGCCCCGCAGATCGTCCAAGGTGACTTTCGGCTTGGCTCCGCCATCGTAGCTTTGCATGTACCAGGGCGAAGCACTGGCGGTGGACTCGGCGGCAGCAGGGGAAATCGCCGCGGTGAGCGTGGTGGTGCCGTCCGTCGACGCCGCGGCGCGCTCGAGGGTGTCGTCCGGCTTGGGCTTGGGCTTGGGTGCGAGCCACGGCTCGGCTGCGATGCGCTCTTCGCGCGACGGCACGCTGCCGTACACCGGCGTTCCGTTGGCTGTATTGTACCCATATTCGTAGGGCAGGGCGCGATCCTCGAAGGGCGCGTGCGGGGCGTGGCGCAGCTTGGGGTGCGCCATGTCGAGCGTGGCGTACTTGCCACAGACGTATCCGCCGCTTGCGCTGGCGCTTCCCGGCTGCGCCGCCGGATCGGCGACCAGCTCGTACCAGCCGCCCTCGCAGTTGCTCTTGGGGATCGGCGTCGGCTTGACCGGCACCTTGCCGCCCTGTCGGATGTAGCCGATCATCTTGCTCTTCGAGCCGCCCTTCGAGCCCTCCTTGGCGGGCCACTCCGGCTCGCTGTAGATTGGCGTCTGGAAGAACAGTGCCCCGAGCAGCGGGCCCGAGTACGGCGGGGGATCGTCGTTGACCGGACCTTCGGTGCCGGAGGCGACGTTGGCGAGGGAGTCGTCGGCGCGGTCGTCGCCTGGTTTTGAGCCGCCGGAGCCGTCGCCTCTCGGAGGCAAGGCGGGAGCGGCCGCGGTGGCAGCCTGCGGCAGGGCCTCCGGCGCGTCTTTCTTGCATCCCGTCGAGGTGGCGAGTGCCGTGGCGAGCAGAAAGAGAAGCGTTCCGGGCGGAGAAGGGCGCATGGTCGTCTTTCGGAGTTAGCGAAGGTCTCGCACGTTTGCGAGTTTTCGGCAGGAGCCCGCACGGGAAGTACTAGGCTGGGCCCCGTGAGGCCGAACGCGATCCGTAGCTCCGCCTATTCCGCTCGCAACCGCGGGAACGCGTAGATGGGCACAGGTCGCCGACTCGGCGAAGGTGCGGCCGAGTTCGCGCCCACCGCGCCGCATGCCACCCCGGCCGGCAAGGCTGCGCACAAGCGCGCCAAGGTGGGCAGGATCTGGCGGCCGTTGCGCGTCGTCACGGCGGCGGCCCTGATGCTCTCGCTCGCTCTGCATCTCGGTCTTGCGGTGCGGGCAATGAACAGCTCGGTCGACCTGGAGCTCAAAGACAACGACGACGCGCTGACCATCCCGGTCGACATGTTCGAGGAAGGGCAGCCCCCTCCGCCACCGGAAGCGCCCAAGGTCACGAGCCCGAGCGGCGGCAGCGGCGACGGCCCCGGCTTCGACGCCGGAAGCAAACCCGTGCGGGATGCGGGGAGTCCCGCGCTGCAAGATGCCGGGGCGGACGCAGCCCCCAAGCCGGCGCGCGACGCCGGCACCGCCGTTCCGCTCGGCACCGATCTCGACGCCGGCGCTGCGGGAGATGCGGGCGCGGCCGACGCCGGCGCGGGCAGCGGCGCCGGGCCGCGGGATCCGGCCAGCATCGTCGGCATGCCGGGCCTGGTGAGCGCGGGACCGGTGAACGTCACGCTGTTGGTCAACATGGCGGCCATCCGCAACCACCCGATCGGCCGGCGGCTCGGCCCGTTCCTCTCGGCCATTCCACAGTGGGCGAGCTTCATCCACGGCCACGAGACCCTGGTTGATCCGATGCGCGACACCGACTGGGTCATGGTCTACGGGCCATCGCTCATCCGCACCGAAAAGGATGCGGTGCTGGTGCACTACTCGGTCCCGGACGCCGTGGTCGACGGCGCCATCGAGATCATGTCGAAGCAGTACGACAAGGGCGGACCGTTCGACACGGGGGTGCCCGGCGTCAAGGCGTCGCTCGGTCACGCCGACAACGCCGAGCGCGTTTTCTTGCGCGCGTCGTCGAAGCTGCTTGCGGTGGTGCCGCCGGACCGCGCCAAAGAATTTGCCCGGCTGCTCAAGTCCAAGGGGGCCAAGCCCCGCATCAATCCCGCGGAAGCGATGCGGCTGATCGTGCACGCGCCGCACCGGCAGATCTCGATCCGGGGCTTGAAGTTCCCCACCGAGCTCGACGAGCTGCGCATCTGGATCGTGCCCAACGCCGACGGCAGCGCCGACGTCTTTGCCGAAGGCACGGTCATCCCAGCCGCCGCCTGCCCCGACGTGGCCACGTTCATGTCCGACGTCATCAAAAAGAGCAACCAGGCCACCATCGCCGGCCTGTTCACCATCAGCGGCATCACCGGCGGCCTGCTCGACAACGTGAGCATCGCCTGCGAGGAGGGCGTGCCGAAGGCGCACGTCGTGGCAACCAAGCGGCAGCTCGAGAAGATTCTCGCCGCGGCCTCCATGGGCACCGGCATCCAGCCCAGTCCCTGAGCCGGCGCGCGCCAAGAGGCACTTGAACACACGGGTGCCGGCGCGCTATCGATGCGCGATGCGTTCGTTTTCCGTTTGTTTCTCGGCCCTGATGCTTTCCCTCGCCGCGTGCTCCAACACCGTCGCCGAACCCAAGGGCGACAACTCGCAGAACAAGCCCAGCGCTGCCCCGCCGCTACCGCCCGGACCCGAGAAGCTCGTAATCGTCGACGAGAGCGTCGGCACCGGCCCCGAGGTGAAGAACGGCGACTCGGTCAAGGTGCATTATACAGGCACCCTGACGAATGGTAAGCAGTTCGACTCTTCGCGTGACAAGGGCAAGCCGTTCGAGTTCAAGGTCGGCACCAGTGCCGTCATCAAGGGCTGGGATCAAGGCGTGCTCGGCATGAAGGTGGGTGGCAAGCGCAAGCTCGAGATCCCGGCCAACCTCGGCTACGGCGATTCGGGTCACCCGCCCACGATCCCGGGCGGCGCCGGCCTCAAGTTCGACGTCGAGCTGATCGAGATCGTCGGTCCGGCGGACGCCGGCGCAAAGCCCAAGGGTGACGCGGGCAAGTAGTCAGCCGAGCACCGACGACGCGGGCGGCGCGTCGTCGCGCAACGCCACGATGGCACGGGCCAGCTCGTCGCGCGCGCGAGGGTCCATGGGCCCGACGTAAAGCGGCGCGCGCCGGGTGACCACCAGCAGGCCCTTGCGGTACGGCGTGGGCTCCTCGTGCACGTCGCTCCAGGGGTAGCTGGCGCCGGCAAAGCGCAAGCCGTGGCGGTCGACCTCTACGTCGAGCGGCAGGGTTTCGGTGACGGCGACGCCGGTGGCTGCCAGCAGCACCACCAGCGCCGCAGTCGACAGCGCGAACACGATCAGCGCGGTCGGGTGTACGGCCCGGAAGATCGACGAGAACGTCACGAGCGCGAAGGCGCAGACGAAAAAGGCGCCGAGCGCGATGGCAAATCGAACCCTGCTGCCGGTGCCGAAGCGACGGCAGTCCGGAACTTCCTGCTCTCGCGCGCGCAAGGCGGCCCGGGTGCGCGCGGGGCCGTGCCGCAAGGTGCTGCGCAGGCCGGCAAATAGAAACAGCGACAGGCCCGCCACGGCGCACGGCAAGATCAGGCTGGCCGGTCCCTGGGCCGAGACCGACAGCACGTCGAAACCGGCGTGCAGCACCGCCGCGAGCAGCGCCGCCGGCCAGACGCGCACGCCCCGGACCACCAGGCGCTCGCCCAGTTTCCGGCCCCAGATCGAGGCCAGGAACACGTGTGTCGGCACCGCTACGAAAGCGCGCCCGACCACCAGCGCGGGCGCCAGGTTGCCGTCGGCGAAATAGCGGATGTTCTCCGCCGCAGCGAAGCCCAGCGCAATCGATGCAGCATACACGATGCCGTCCACTGGCTCGTCGAACTCGCGGCGGCGTGACACCGCGAAAGAGAACGCGGCGAGCTTGGCGGCTTCTTCGACTACCCCGGCGTAGAGCAGCGCCACCAGGCAACCGAGGGTCCATTCGCCAGGGCTGGCGTCGCCTTCCGCGAGCCGCTGCAGCGCCGCGGGAACTTCGGGAAACTGGTGCGCCACCAGCCATTGCACCGTGCCGGCCGCCCACGCGGCACAGAGGCCGCCGCCAAAAGCGAGCAGGATCAGCAGCCACGGTTCCGGGTGCGCCCGGTCGAAGCGGCGCACGAACACCAGCCACAGGAGCGACACCACCACCGGCAGCGCAAAGGTGACCAGGCTGGTGCGGATGGCCGAACGTTCGCTGACCAAGCGCAGCTCGGGCGCGCGACGTTCGATTCCGCGTTTGGCGCGCTCGATGCGCGTGTCGTCCACGTCGACGACGAGGCTGCCATCCGCATCGAGCTCGACGTCGGCACGCCCCCGCACGGCTTTTTTTACACGCTCGGCGACCTCCGCCATCGTGCGTCCGGGCGCTACGGCCGGCTGAGTTCCCAGCGTGCCCGCCGATTCGGCCAGGGTGTAGGTCAGCGTGACGTAGGTCTTGCCGAGAAACAGGCGGACCGGCAGCAGTGACAGCAGAATCGCCACGAGCGCAGACACCAGCAACGTGGGCGCCAGGCGTGCACCGTGCGGCGCCCGCGAAGGCGGCCGCAATCGCGGCGCGCGCGCGGTGCGAGGCGAAGAACCGGAAGCCATGCAGCCGCGCCAGCTTAGTGCAGCGAGCGGCGTTCCGGGGGAACGACAATTTTGCCCGCGGGTCGCCGGGCCGGCGGTGTAGGGTGCCCGGCACGATGGCCGATCCCAAAGTGCTCTACGCCGTAGTTTCCGTGGTGTTCGCGGGCCTGATGGTCTGGCTCGCGTTCGTGTTCCGCACCGCCAAGGAGCCGTGGGCCGTGGCGCCGGTCGCGGCCCCGCCCGCCGCCGCGAAAGCCGAGCCCGAAGCCGCTCCAGTCGACGACGATGAAGACGACGAAGACGACGCGGACGGCGAGAATGTCACCACCAAGAACGACATCGCCACCGAAGCGGCGATCGAAGAGGCAAAAAAGAGCGTCTGAAACCAAGAAAACGCCCGGGCCGTGTGGTCCGGGCGTTTGCTGCGCTGCGCGCTCTCCGCGCAGAGTCCGTGCACCACCGTCCTCACGGACTCTTCCTCGCGCTGGAGTCGGCTACGCCGGCGTTCGCATCGCTCGCTCGCTAGCTAGTGCTCAGCGATGCCGGGCGAAGGCGGTTTCCACCAGCATCTTTTGCTCGAGCTTGTGCGCCGCCATGCTGCCGGTGGCCGGACTGGCGCTGGCCGCGCGCGACACGCACGAGAGCGGCAGGCGACTGCCGATGAGATCGCGCACGTTGGCGTGGAGAAAATACCAGGGACCGCTATTTTTCGGCTCTTCCTGGACCCAAACGAGCGGGGTGCCGTCCGCATAGGCGGCGAGGGCGGCGGGCAGCTCCTGGTTGAGCGGGTGGATCTGCTCCAACCGCACGATGGCCACGTCGTTGGCTTCGAGCTCTTTGCGGGCTTCGACTAGATCGTAATAGACCTTGCCGGTGCAAAGCAGCACGCGGCTGACCCGGTTCGGCTCGACCGACAGATCCGGGATCACCCGCTGGAACCCGCCGGTGGCAAGCTCGTCGATGGTGGACGCGGCGCGGGTCCGCAGCAACGACTTCGGCGTGAAGATGACCAGCGGCTTCCGCCAGGGACGCAGCACCTGGCGGCGCAGCAGGTGGAAGAACTGCGCGGGCGTGGTGACGTTGCAGACCTGGATGTTGTCCTCCGCGGAGAGCTGCAAGAAGCGCTCGATGCGGGCGCTCGAGTGCTCGGGACCCTGGCCCTCGTAGCCGTGCGGCAACAGCAGGGTGATTCCGGAGAGGCGCAGCCACTTGTCTTCCGCCGAGGCGATGAACTGGTCGATGATGACCTGTGCGCTGTTGGCGAAGTCGCCGAACTGCGCCTCCCAGAGTACGAGCGCCTCCGGGAAGTCGAGGCTGTAGCCGTATTCGAAGCCGAGCACGCCAGTTTCGGAGAGCGGGCTGTCCCACACTTCGATGGGCGCCTGGTCGGCATCGAGATTGGCGAGCGGCATGTAGCGCTCGCCCGATTCGGCGTCGAACAGGACCGCGTGGCGATGGCTGAAAGTGCCGCGTCGCACGTCCTGGCCGGAAAGGCGGACGCGGTGGCCGTCCATGAGCAGCGACGCGTAGGCGAGCGTTTCGGCGGTGCCCCAGTCGAACGTCTGCCCCGACTTCACCTTTTCGCGGCGCTCCTGCAGTAACTTGGCCACCTTCGGATGAGGGTGGAACCCGTCGGGCAGGGCGGAGATGCGATCGGCCAGATGCGCGAGCTTGTCGCGCGAGACGGTGGTGTCGACCTCGGGCACGGAAGCATCCGGCCCGCCGCGGTACGGGGCCCACACGCCGCCCATCGCCTGCGGCGGCTTGAGCCAGTCTTCCTTGCGTGCGTCTTCCAGTGCCTGGTCGAGGGCGGCCTTGCTCTCGGCGGCCACCTGGTCGGCCTGCTCGCGGGTGACGCGCTTCAGAGCGATCAGCTTCTGGACGTAGACCTCCCGGACGCTCGGCTTCTTGTCGATCAGCTTGTACATCATCGGCTGGGTGAAGCGCGGCTCGTCGCCCTCGTTGTGGCCGAACTTGCGGTAGCAGTACATGTCGATGATGGCGTCCTTGCCGAACATCTGCCGGAAATCGACGGCGAGCCGAGCGACTTGGATCACGGCTTCCGGATCTTCGCCGTTCACGTGGAACACGGGCACGTTGACCATGCGGGCGATGTCGGTGCAGTAGCGCGTGGAGCGGGCGTCTTCGGGCTTGGTGGTGAAGCCGACCTGGTTGTTGACCACCAAGTGCAGGGTGCCGCCGGTCTCGTAGCCTTCGAGCTGGGCGAGGTTGAAGGTCTCGCTGTTGACGCCCTGGCCGATGAACGCGCCGTCGCCATGGATGAGCAGCGGCACGATGGTGCGGCCCTTCTTGCGATCGCGCTTGGCGCGGACGCGGCCCTCGACGACGGGGTTGACGAACTCGAGGTGGCTCGGATTGAACGTGAGTGTAAGGTGCACGTTCTTTCCGGACTGGGTCTGCCAGTCCTTCGAGTAGCCGAGGTGGTACTTGACGTCGCCGGTGCCGAGGAAGCGATCCGGGTGCTTGTCGTCGAAGGCAGCGAACAGCTCGCGTGGGTTTTTGCCCATGATGTTGACCAGGACATTGAGCCGTCCGCGGTGCGCCATGCCGAGCACGATTTCATCGACCCCGGCCTTGCCCGCCGATTCGATGAGCAGATCGAGCATGGCGATCATGCTCTCGGCGCCTTCCGCGGAAAACCGCTTGGCGCCGACGAAGTTGCGGTGGAGAAACTGCTCGAACGACTCGGCGTCGGTGAGGCGACGCACGATGCGCAGCGTTTCGTTCGCGTTCAGCTCGCAGTGGTTCTCGGTGGTCTCCATGCGGTTCTGGAGCCACTCGCGCTCGTCGCGCGACTCGACGTTCATGAACTCGACGCCGATCGACCCGCAGTACGTTTCGCGGAGGTGGGCGACGAGATCGCGCAGCTTGGCACGCTCGCCCAGCCCGCCGACGCCGGCGGTGGGGAAGTGGCGGTCGAGATCGTCGCGCTCGAGGCCGAACGTGGCGAGACTGAGCTCGCTCGATTCGACGCGGGGTTCCCCGAGGGGATCGACCTTGGCGTACAGGTGGCCGTGCACGCGGTACGCGTTGACGAGCTCGAAGACGCGGGCGCGGACCGACGCCTCTTCGAGCAGCTCTGCGCGCTGGGTGCCCCAGCCGCCGGCAGGCACGCGCTGCGAGGATGGCGCGGACGCGCTGGGCGCCGGTGCAGGAATCGACTTCGCCGCTGCGCTCGCGCCGTTCGCGTGCACGCCGTTGCTGGACGTGCCGTTGGTGGGAGCCGGCTGCGCGCTGCTGCCTTCGAACAATGCTTGCCAGTCCGCGGAGACCGCCTGCGGCGTGCGCTGCCAGGTGGCGTGGAGGTCTTCGACGTAGCCCGCGTTGATTCCGAATTCCTCGAACATGGTAGCTCCCGAGCGAGTGCACGAACATCGGCAGGCGTCTGCCGCGCGGACGGCAGCGTAGTACTCGCGGCCCGAAGATTCTACAGCCGCGACGGGTCGAAATCGGCTGCGGTCAACCGCCGCCGCTCGCGGGCGTGCCCGGGGTACCGCCACCGTGGGTGCCCGGCTGCAACCAGGCCGACAGGTCGGCCGAAGGGTCGAGCGCGATCAGGATCGCATCGACCGTGATCGCCGACACGACCGTGCCGGAAGGCGCAACGTGTACGCCGCGCGCATCTTTCCACAGCACGACGTGGAAGGCCTGGCTGGCCTGCAGGCGAGCTGCGCGGCGACCGACGTCGGCGGGATTTTCGCGGTCGACCTCGGTCATGGTGTTGACCTTGGGGCGTATCGGACCGACGCGAGCGCCGGCGGGCGTGGTCCCAATCGGGGGGCCAGCCGTGGCGATCTTCGCCGGATCGACGAACTCGGGCGGAGTGTCGACCACGGGCCGTGTCGGCGGCAGTTGCACCGTGTGCGGTGAGTCCCAGCCGTCGGCGGGGGGCGGCACGTTCGATGCGCGTGGCGGCGGAATGGAGGGCCGCGCGGGCGAGGCGGAGCCACGTGGCGGTAGCGACGAGGGCCGGGCGGCGAGCGGCGCGGGCGGCAGCGCGGCCAGCTGGTCGAGCGGCGCGGCCGCCTCGCGCGCCACGCGCTGCGGGCTCGGAGAGGCTGCGGTGCGCGGGCCGACGCCGCCCGGCTTCGGGCTCTGCGCGGCGACTGGGCGCATGCCGAGATGCTTGACCTGCACGATGCCGGTAGGCGGTGAGGGCCGGCGCAGCTCCGCGGGGGCGGAGCGGAGCGGAATCGGCGGCGCGGTCTTCGCCGGCGGTACGCCGCCCGAGAGCGGACCCTTCTGCGACTGCATGGTCCTGTCGAAGGTGCCGCGCCCAGGGTTCGGGGGTGGACCGGCGAGATCCGGCTCGAGGGCGTTGGCGAGGTCGGCGGCGGCGCTCGCCAGATCCGCTGCGCGCATGATGTCGTCGGCTTCGGAGGCGGCCTCGGCGGCCTTCCGAATCCACTTGACGGCATCCTGGCGATCGCCACGAGCCCACATCGCTTCGGCGGTGGCCAAGGCCCACGCAACGTCTTCTTCGTCCGCCGCCAGGGGCTTCGGAACTGCCGGGCTATCCATCGCGGGCAGTATGGCGAAGAACGCGAAACAACCAGAAGAAAAGCGCAGCAAAAGGTTCGGAATCGACCAGCCCGCGGCCGCGGCAAGCGCATCGCGCGGGTGGCAAGGTCGCGTCCGCGCGCCGGATCGACTACCCTCCCTTCGATGCAAGTCGTGATCAACGGCGATCCCCGCGAAGTTCCGGACGGGCTCACCGTGGCGGCGCTGCTGGAGCACCTGGCCATCGGCGGCTTGGTCGCGGTCGAGGTCGACCACCAGGTCGTGCCCCGCGCATCCCGCGAAGGTCATCCCTTGCGGGACGGGGCCTGCGTGGAAGTCGTGCATTTCGTCGGAGGTGGCTGATCATGAATGTGACCGTATTGCTCGAGCCCGAGCTTCGCTTCGCCGAGCTCGCCAAGGTGCTCGACGAGCTCGGCTTCGAGGGCCGCTTGCACGCCGTGCGTGAGTGGGGCAAGGCCACCCAGGCCAAGCTCTTCGAGGCCGCCAAAGGCAAGCGCCCGCTCACCGTGGATCACTTCGTTCCGTCCGGCACCGCCGCGCGCACGCCGGTGCGTCATTACGGCAAAAACACTCTGCCGCTGTTCAATCACTTCGAGAAGCGCTTCATGAAAGCGGCCGAGGGTGGTGAGGAACGCATCGTCGGCTACAACCATCAAGACATGGGCGTACTCACCGGGCCGGGCTACTTCATGGTTCGCAAGGGGGACGACGAGGGCGAGATCGCCATCGACTACACCACCCTTCCCACCCAGCGCGCCGACGGCTGGCCGGAGATCATTCCGAACGAAGCGCGCCTCGGCAAGCTGGTTTACGCCGGCATGGTCGACCACATGCGCGGCATCTCCAGCACGGTGAGCATCGGCCGCGCCGCCAGGGGCAGCAAGATGATGGACGCATGGTTCGTGCTCGTGCGCGAAGACCCACAGCCCTCGGCCTAGACTTCTTCGAGGTCTCGGCGCGCCGTCTCGCGTGCCGCTTGCTCGGCACGCACCTGGTGCACGACGCCCCTTGCGGTACGCGTCGTGCGGCGCGCATCGTCGAGGTCGAAGCGTACGAGGGCCCGACCGATCCGGCCTGCCACGCGCGCTTTGGCATCACCACGCGCACGCGCACGCTGTTCGGTCCGCCGGGCCACGCCTACGTCTATTTCATCTACGGCATGCACGAGTGCTTCAACGTGACCGCGTTGCGAGAGGGCGCCGGGCACGCGGTCCTGATCCGCGGCGTCGAGCCACTGTGGGACGCAGCGGCGCGCACCGACGGTCCGGGCCGGCTCACGCGCGCGCTCGGCATCGACCGCTCGCACGACGGGGTGTCGCTTCTCACGGGCTCGCTACGCATCGAGCCGGGCGATCGCAAGCTCGGCACGGTCGGGCAAAGCCCGCGCGTCGGCGTCGGCTACGCGGGATGCGCCGCCGATCTGCCGTGGCGTTTCTTCGAGCTCGGCAACCCGCACGTGTCCAGGCCGAGTCGCAGCCAGCTCGGTCAGCGGAACGCGGCCGACGCCACCACCACGACCTCGGTGGCCACGCCGGCCGCCAAGACGACGCGGGTGCCGCGCCGCACGCAGTGAGGAGGCGTCCACGCGTCATGCATGGGAAAGTCCGTGCTGGGGCCTCCGTCGCCGTCTTCGGTGAGCGTGAGGACCACGCCGGCGCCGGCCTCCGTCAGGACCGCGGCCCGGATGCGGAGGCAGGTGTCGGCCGCGGCGGAGCCCAGCTCGAACCTGGGATCGAGCCAGCCCTGGAACACCACATCGAGGCCGGTCGTCGTGGCGTCGCGCAGCAGCTCGTCGCGGTGCGAGACGCGCGCGGCCGCGGGGAGAGCAGAGGCCGCGGGGCCGGCGTCACCGTTGCCGGCGGGCAGGGGCAGCGGGCCCTTGTTCGTGCAGGCGGCCAGCGCGAGCAGCGCGAGGCATTTCACGGCGCCTCGGCCAAGACCGCAGCGAGGTCGTCGTCCGTGACGGCATCCATGCGGCAGTTGCCCTGAAAGGCAACGCCCTTGTCCAAAAACACCGACGGTGAATGGAGATCTCCGACGACGCGGGCAGGGGCATAGACCTCGATGGCCTCCCTCGCCACGACGCGGCCCCTGAGCGTGCCGCCACGCACGATGACCGTGGCCACGGCGATCTGGCCCTCCACGTCGGCGCCTTCGCCGATGACGAGCACGCTGTCGGACTGGATGGTACCCCGATAAAATCCGTCGATGCGGAGCGGAGCGTCGAAGGCGAGCTTGCCCTCGAAACGACTGCCTCCGCCGAGGAGTGTGGCGATTCCTTCGGCCATGCCCGATCGGGTCTACCTGCCGGCGCCGTATCGAACAACTTTTCCTTTCGGCCCAACGGGTGTGAGATGGGGGTACCGATGCGAAGCTGGCGTTCCACTCTCGTTCTTGCTGCCTTGGCCGCGGTCGCGGTACCCAGCGCCATGGCCAAGCCGACGGTGCCGCGCGCCATCGTCAGCTTTCCGACCTTCCAGCTCGGCAGCGATGGCCGCACCACCCTGGCGATGCGCGTGTCGCAATCTCCCGAGATCGAGGAGAGCCGCTCGAAGGGGCATCATCTCTTGCGCCTGAAGAATGCACGCATCGGCGTGCGCAACGACGCGCACGTGCTCCACACGGAGCACTTCGAGAGCGCCGTGCTCGCAGCGCGGCTCAAGGCGGCTGGCAACGACGTCCTGTTCGACGTCACCCTTCGCAGCGACGTGACGCCCACCCGCACCGTCCGCGCCGTCACTGCCGAAGAGCGGGCCGAAGAGCCCCACAAGGAAGCGTCCTCCACGGAAGTCGTCGTGACGCTCGAATTCCCGAGTGCGCCTGCGCCCGTACAGAAGTAGCAGCGCCGCGGTGGTGGCCGTCGCGCTGCCGGCCTTGGCGCACGCGGTCGAGCCAGCGCGGGTGCAGGCCGACTCGGTGCGCATCGAGGCCGACGACCGCGTGGTCGAGGCCCGGGGCCACGTGCGCGTCGACGCCGAGCCGTTCCACCTACAGAGCGATGCGCTGACCCTCACGCGCTCGTGGCGCGGAATCGAGATCGACGGCAGCGGCAAGCTGTCGTTTTGCCGATGCCTGTCGTTCCCACTGGCCCTGTCGTTCCGTGGTGGCGCGGTGGCGCCGCCGTACGATCTGGTGCTCAATCGCGTGAAGCTCGAACTCTTCGGGCTACCGCTGTTTTTCCTGCCGATCTTGTGGATCCGGGCGCCCGCGCGTGCAGGCCTGCTGATGCCGGAGCTCGCGTACCGCGGCAAGGACGGCTTGTACGGCTCGGTGGGGGGCCACCTGCCGCTCTCGGCTGGCTCGCTGACCGAGGGCATCGACGTCCGTGTCGGGGGCTACGTGCGGGGCGGCTTCGCGGCCGAAACCCGAGTGCGCACGCGGCGCACCACCTTGAACGTGCGCCTCGACACCATGCGCACCTTCGAGCGCGGTGACGGCGTCTCGGGGGCTGGCGTCACGGTCGACGCGCGCGGCGTCGCCGGTGCAGGCGACGCCCGCATGGCCTGGGACGCCGACATGCTGATCGGGCGCCGCGCGCTCTACGCGACCACGGCGCTGGAGTCAGCAGCCCGCCCGTACGATCGGGGCCGCGCCGAGGCGTTCGTGATCGGCCGCGACGTGGCGGTAGCCGTCGGCGTGCGCACGCTTTCGACGCGCGGCGCCGGCCTCGAGCAAAACCTGACCGGCGGCCCATACGCTACCGCCTCCGCGCGGCGGGCGCTGGGGGAGCGCGTGTTGGTCGACGGCAGCGCCGAGCTCGGCGTGCTCGGCCAGGCGGCGACGCCGAGCGCTTCGTACCTGCGCGGTGAAGCAGGGCTCTACGTGGCCGACCACGCCGGCCCTCTCCTCGCCGAACTGCGGGCGCGCGCCGCAGGCTCGGCATTCCATGCGGCCGCCGCGGCGTCCGCCACCGACGCGCTCGACGGCGCCGCGTCGTCCGAAGCGAGCATCGGGCTGCCGCTGGCGCGCGGCTTCGGCAGCGGCCTGTGGCCCATGCGCCATCGACTCGAGCCGAAGCTCGGGATTCGCGTGCTCACCGCGCGCGGTAGAGATCCATTCGGCGTGGCGGCGGGCCGTGGTCTCCGCGCCGTGCGCGGCGAGGCTGCGGTGGCCGAGGCCAGCGTGCTGTCGTCGACGGGCCGGCTCGGCACGCATGGCGCCTGGGATCTCGAGGCCGCCGGTGGCATCGTCGGCGTCTCGCGCGCGAGCACGCCATCCGCTTCTCGCGACGGGCTGCCCGCTGCACGCATTCGTCAGGCGCTGTCCTTCACGCACGCGGCGCTGCTCGCGGAAGGCGCGGTGGTCGGCGCCGCGGCCGAAGGCGTCGCCGTGGCCGCGCACGGCCGGCTCGGTCGGCGCGACGGCGTGTCGCTGCGGTCTCGCGTGTTCGCCGCGCAGGGCCTCGAGCCCACTCTCGCGCGCCTGCTGGTGGACCCACTGCGCGAGGCGCCCACGGCCTACACGGGGAGAACGGGCGTGACCGGCGGCGCCTCGCTGCGCATTCCTTTCACGGCGTGGCTCGCGGCCGAGGGCGGCGCCGATGCCGATCTGACCCTGCGCGCGTTGCTCGGCGCGCGTGCCGGCCTCGAGATCCGGGATCGCTGCGGTTGTTTCGTGGTGCGTTTGTCCGGCTCACAGCGCCTCGGGCGCGACGGCACCGACGTGTGGCTCGCCGTCGACCTGATGCCGGCCGGCAAGATCTGAGGCGACCCGCAAGTCGCGGGTGCTGCAGGTGAAAACCACAATCACTATCGTGTGGATAAATATAGGGATTCGTTCTTGCGCCGCGAGTTCGACGAGATAGGGTGAGACCCATGAAGGGCGACCCGCAAGTCATCGATCTCCTCAACGAAGTGCTCACCGGCGAGCTCACCGCGGTGAACCAGTATTTCCTGCACGCACGCATGTGCAAAAACTGGGGCTACAAGCGCCTTGCCGACAAAATCTACCACGAGTCGATCGACGAGATGAAACACGCCGACAAACTGATCGAGCGCGTTCTGTATCTCGAAGGTCTGCCCAACGTGCAGCGCCTCGGCAAGATCAACATCGGGCAAACCGTGCCGGAGCTGCTGAAGAACGACTACGGCGTCGAGCTTCTCGCCCTGCCCTTGTTGCGCAAAGGCATCAAGCTTTGCCGCGACGTGGCCGACAACGGCACCGAAGATCTGTTTCTCGCCATCCTCAAGGCCGAGGAAGAGCACGTCGACTGGCTGGAAACCCAGCTGGGGCTTTTGCAGCAGGTCGGCGAGGGGCACTACCTCGCACAACAAATGCACGAGTGAACCGGTTGCTCGCGCATCTGCAACGGCAGCAGTGCACATCGTGGTCGGCCGCCTGACGGGCACGGCCGTCGTCCACGGACGAGTCTGGTCCTCATGTACCAACCTCAAGGCCGATGCCAACGGCAAGGTCAACATCGTGATCGGGTGCCCAACGGGCACCAGCGTCGTCAAGTGACGGCCGCCCCCCGAGTTCCAGCTGGTTTCAGCTGATAGCTTGACCAGGTGCCGGCGGAGAGGATAGGGCCCGAAACCATGCCCAAGCCTGCTCGCGCCGAGCCAGCCACCGAACCAGACGCTCCCGTCAGCGAGCGCAAGCCCGCGCGTCGCGCCACCGCGGAGACGATGGCGACCAAGCAGCGCGAGATCTCGGTCAGCGAGTTCTTCACGAAAAACAGGCATCTGCTCGGGTTCGACAACCCGGCGAAGGCGCTGCTCACCACCGTGAAAGAAGCGGTCGACAACTCGCTCGACGCCTGCGAGGAGGCCGGCATCCTCCCGGAGATCGCCGTCACCATCACCGAGATCGCCAAGGATCGTTTCCGCGTCACCATCGAGGACAATGGCCCCGGCATCGTCAAGCTGCAGATGCCGAAGATCTTCGCCAAGCTGCTGTACGGCTCGAAGTTCCATCGCCTCAAGCAGTCGCGCGGCCAGCAGGGCATCGGCATCAGCGCCGCCGCACTCTACGGGCAGCTCACCACCGGCAAGCCGGTCGTCATCACGTCGAAGACCGGCAAGGGCCGGCCCGCGTACCGCATCGAGCTGCGCATCGACACGAAGCGCAACCAGCCGGACATCGTCAGCGAGGCGGTGGTCGAGTGGCCCGACGTCGAGCACGGCACGAAGGTCGAGCTCGTGCTGCAGGCTGCGTACCGCGGGGGGCGCACCGGCGTCGACTCGTACCTCGAACAAACCGTCGTCGCGAACCCGCACCTCGGCTTGCGCTTCACGCCTCCCAAGGGCGATCCGGTGATCTATCCGCGCGCCTCGAACGAGCTGCCGCGCGAAGCGCAGGAAGTGAAGCCGCACCCGCACGGCGTCGAGCTCGGCATGCTGCAGATGATGCTGCAGGACGCCGAGGGCGAGACCATCAAGTACGTGCTGCACGATCGCTTTGCCCGGGTCAGCTCGGCCATCGCCGATCGGATGTGCCGCAGCGCCAAGCTCGATCCGAAGATGCTGGCGGGCGCCGTGCACGGCGAGGCTCTGGATCGCTTGCATGCTGCACTTGGCGCGGTAAAAGTGCTGGCGCCATCGGCGAGCAGCGTCGTGCCGATCGGCGCGGACTTGCTCGAGGTCGGCCTGCGCCGCCGCTATCCCAAAGCCGAGTTCTTCGTGTCGGCCACGCGGCCGCCGTCGGTCTACCGCGGCAATCCGTTCGTGGTCGAAGTGGGGCTCGCCTACGGCGATCCGACCATGGTCTCCGACGAGCCCGCCGACGTCATGCGCTTCGCCAACCGCGTGCCGCTGCAGTACCAGCCCAAAGCGTGCGCCATCAGCGAGTCTGTCTACGACACCAACTGGCGCAACTACGGGCTGACTCAGCCCAAGGGCAGCTTGCCACACGGTGCGCTCGCCATTTGCGTGCACCTTGCAAGTGTCTGGGTGCCGTTCACCAGCGAGGCCAAGGAAGCCGTCGCCCACTACGACGAGCTGCTGCGCGAGATGAAGCTCGCGGTGCAGGAGTGCGGCCGTCGCCTCGGCTCCTTCTTGCGCGCCCGCGAAAAGGCGCAGAGCGAGCAGAAGCGCCTCGGCATCTTCCAGCGCTACATCCCCGAGGTGGCCACGGCGATCGGCGCGCTGCTCGGACTCGACCGCAAGCCGATCGAAGCTTCGTTCCAGGCGGCGCTCTCCAACTTCGTACGCATCGCCGCCGAAGAGCCATCCGAAGAAGAAGC
Source organism: Myxococcales bacterium (assembly GCA_043753085.1). GTDB lineage: Bacteria > Myxococcota_A > Polyangia > Polyangiales > Polyangiaceae > JAYUXI01. Next base: position 36,986 of record JAYUXI010000488.1, read on the forward strand.
GCCGCCGCGCGTGCTTTCGATGCCGCCGCCCCCCGACGACGCGGAGCGGCCGATCTCCGAGCCGCCCCCGGTGGTGAAGAAGTCGCCTGCAGCAAAAAAGCCCACGACGAAGGCGCCAGCAACCAAGACGCCCGTGGCCAAAAAGAGCAAGAAGAAGGGAGCACGCTGATGGCTGCCAAGAAGACCACGTCGCCGCCGAAAGCATCGCAAAAGCAGAAAAAAGCCGTCGTCGCCGCGCCGCCGGCCGCCGCTGCGGTCGCGAAAAAAACCGTGAAGAAAACCGCGAAAAAAACCAAAGAGCCCGAGGTGTTCGTCGCGCCCGCGAAGGTGGTGCTCACCAACGAAACCGACATCAAGACGATGAACAAGCTCCTGAAGGTCGCGCAGAACGCGGTCAAGACGGTGCAAAAGGGACTGAGCCCCGCGCTCGAGATCCGTACGCGCTCGCTGTCGAACGTGGCCTTCAATCCGAAAAAGCGCATCATCGAGCTGGGCGACAAGACCCAGTCGCGCGAGTTCTTCAACACGGCGATGGCGCGAAAATTCATGCAAACGATGCTCGTGGCCAACGGCTGCAAGCAGCTGCTCGAGCAGAACAAGACGGTCTCGATTCGTCAGATGTTCTACATGACGAAGCACACCATCAAGGGCACGAGCGAGAACACGTTCGAGGACCAGAGCGAGAGCGATCCGGTCATCGAGGATCTCGAGGTCGCCATCGACGCCCTGCGCGAAGAGCTGCACTTGTTCGCCAACCGCCGCGGCCTCGTGGTCGGCGAGATGGTGGTGGAGGACGCGGGCGATCGCATCGATCTGGCGCGGCTGGGGCGCGGCGGCTGGGGCATCCCGAGCATCTGCGAGGAAGACGAGCTGAAGTTCATCAGCCACAAGGCCGACTACGTGCTCCTCGTCGAGAAACAAGCGGTGTTCCACCGCCTCAACGAAGACAAGTTCTGGCGCATCAACAAGTGCATCCTGATGACCAGCGAAGGGCAGGGCGCCCGCGGCGTGCGGCGCCTGTTGCAGCGCTTTTCAACCGAGCTGAAGATCCCGATCTACGTCCTCGTCGACAACGATCCGTGGGGACTCTACATCTACTCGGTGCTCAAGCAAGGCTCGATCAGCCTGGCCTACGAGTCGATGCGCATGGCCGTTCCCGGCGTGCGCTTTCTCGGCATGAGCTCCACCGACTACCAGAAGTTCACGTTGCCGCCGGCGGTGGAGATCAAGCTGTCGAAGGAAGACATCACGCGCGCCAACCAGATGAAGGCGTACCCGTGGTTCGCGCACAAGAAATGGCAAGGCGAGATCAACGCCATGCTGGAAAACGGCTTCAAGATGGAAGTCGACGGCCTCCTCACGAAGAGCATCTCGTTCATCACCGAGGAGTACATCCCGAAGAAGCTGCGCGACAAAGACTGGATCGACTAGGGCGGGACCTGGGAAACCAAGTCATGAAGAAGCTACTTGCTGGCGACGAGACGAACGGTGTCCCACGTCCGTGTGGTGACGTCCTTGCCGTACGTTCTTTCGATGATCGTCATGAATATCGGGCCCTTGTCGCCCGGCACGTACGCGCTCAATAGCTCGGCGCCGCGCAGCTCGAGGAGCCATGCGTCCTTGCCTTCGACGGGAAACGTGAGCTTGTTGGTGGGCGTCGCGCGCAGAAAGGTCACGATGCGTTTGGCGCGGTCGGGCAGCGGAAACTTTGCGAAAGGATCGGCGGCGAGCAGCGTCTCGAGCTCGGCGATCGAGCGGACGATTGCCGGAAAGCCACGGTCGAGGCCCGCGGCGAGCACGCCTTCGAGACGTCGCTCGAGCGCCTTGCGCGTGGTCGCACACGGTACGTCGAAGACCACGTTGCCGCTGGACCGCACGGTCACCACGTTGCTGAAACCAGCCTCTTCGAGGCACCGTTTCAGGTCGGCCATGCGTAGGTTCATCGGACTGACGCCGCGAAGCAGCGCCGCGTAGCGCAGCGCGTTCGCTTTGCGCGGGGAGGCTGGCGTGGGCTTCGTTTTCTTCGCGGCCATCGTGGGTCCGGCAGAGCATACCCAAGATAAGCTTCCGTGAAACGCGCGCGAATCCAGGGAGCATGACTCCTTTCCGCAGGATGTTCTCTAGCCACAAGCGTTGCTGGCTTCCACCGAGCCAGGGCAGCGCATCGAAGCCGTGCCGAGCTCCGGCACACACGTGCCGCGATGGATCCTGGCCTTCGCGCTTGGACTAACTGGGCTACCAAGTTACTAAAAACCGATAAACAGCTTCTACCGCCTCGCTTGGCATTTTTCGTGGACGGCGTTGTCCGCCCTCCTGTCGGCATGCTCGGACGAAGAACGTGCCGACGACTCCCTCGGCGGCGCCCTCGTCGATGCTGCGGCATCACGCGACACCTCGGCGGACGAAAGATCGCCGAGCAGCAGCTCTTCGAGCGGCGGCCGCCCGTCTGGCGGGGACGCTTCGTCCACCTCTCACGACGCGGGCGCCACCGATGGCGAGGCAGACGCCGACGCGGGCGCACCGGATCGGCGCATCGATCCCATCGAAGTCGGCCGCGCGTGGACCTAGGCGGTGACGCAGCTCGGCTTGTACCCGGCATGTCCGGGTGGCGTGCACACCTCGAACGTGACCGCCGCCCGCACGCTGGCGGGCAAACCTGCCCGGACCGTGGAGTCGCTCTGCACCGGCCTCGGCCCCTACGAGTACGCGGTGGAGGGCGATCGCGTATTCACCTTCGACCCCTCCGCGGAGGACTGGGTGTTGTCCTTGGATGCGCCCGTCGAAGAAGGACACGCGTGGAGCGACGGGAGCCGCGATCTCGTGTGGTCGACGCGCGGCACCATGACCGTTCCTGCCGACACGTTCGAGGACTGCTGGGCGGCGGTGGAAGACGTCGGGTACGACTCGTTCACGGCATTTTGCCGCGGCGTTGGCCCCGTCCACTGGCACTACGAAGACGGCTTCGGCAACGGCTACGACGCGCAGCTCACCCCCCTGAGCTTCTGAGCTAGAAGGCGGTGGGTCATGGGCTCTTTCGAAACGCGCTCGCCCCGTCGCCCTTCGCTCGCGGTCACCGTCTTCGAAGATCTGGCGGCGGCCATTCTCACCCAGCGCATCGTGGGCACGCTGCCCCCGGAGCGCGAGCTCGCAGAGCGCTTCGGCGTCTCTCGCATGCTGGTGCGGCAAGGGGTGCACCGCCTGGCGGAGGCGGGGCTGGTGCGGTTACGACAAGGCGGAGCGACCAAAGTATTGGATGCCAGCGAGTGCGGCGACCTGCGCGTCATCGAGCTATTGTACCGCTTCGGCGCGGGCGTCGAGCCGGCCTGGGACGAGCTGCGCCTTCACGTCGTCGAAAAGCAATACACGCAAGGCTTGTCGTTGCTGGATGCGTTCGACCGCAACGCCGCGCCGGCAGCGCGCGCGAAGCTCGTTGCCGTCGCCGGCAAGACGACGAACGCCGACGTCTACGATCCGGAGTTCTGGGAAGAAGTTGCGCGGGGCGGTGGCAACCGCGTGCTCCTCGCCGAGGTTCGATGGTGGTACCACGTGCTCGCCGAGCGGCCGCGCAGCGCCGCCGATCCCGAGCAAACGCGTGCATTCTACCAAGAGCTCGCACGCAGGCTTCACGCGCGTGACGACGCCGTTGGCTTCTACCGTCTCACGCTGGGCGCGCCGCGGAGCACACGATGAGGATGCAGTGGCTCCTGCCGGTCCTTTTCGCCGCGGCGCTCGTGCACTGCGGAGCGCCCACGATGTCCGCGCCGGCCGAGTACGCGAGTCGGCCCATCTCGGCGGAAGCCGGCAAGACGTACTTCGAGGAAACCGGCGGCGGCGATCCGTACGCGACCGGCATGGCGTACCCGGCGTTTCTCGCGCTCATGGGTTTGTTTCCCCAGGAGCTCGGCAAAAACTGGGCCGAGTTCTCCGCGAAGTTCGGCACCATTCCGCGGCCTGGGCAGGAGCGAGATCCATGGGCTCTCCCCATCGGTTTTCACATGACGACGGATCCCAATACGGGCGTGCCGTTCGTCGTCGGCAACTGCCAGCTGTGTCGTGCGAAGCGGATTCGCACTCTGCAGGGTGACACCTGCGTTACCGGCCTCGGGAACGCGAGGGTTCGCATCCACGCCTACGACAACGCGCTGGTACGTATTGGCGAAAGCGAGAACTTGTCGAGCGACGCGCTCGAGCACATGGCCCTGGGCCACGCCAAGCGGCTCGGACTGGCATGGCCCGGGCACCTGCGACGCGCCATTCTCGACGCCACGGTGGCGGGCATCCGCACCCGGAGCGCGCTACGCGGACCGTATGTAAAGCGCTTCGATGGCGCGTTACCCGGTCGCATGGCAACCATCGAAAGCTTCGCGCTGGGCGCCATGTACGTGACCGGCCATCCGGTCGTGCCCACGAAAGTGATTGGCTGAGCGCGCGTGCCGGATGTTCGCGGCACGCCGTTCCGAGAAACCCTCTCGTTCGACGCATCCGGCTATGGTTCGCCTCAAATTCTGGTGCAGGAGGCGGATTTCTTGTTCGGCGTTCGGCCTGCCTGGGTGCGCTCGCACCTGCACATCGGCACGAGCATGCTGCTCTACCTGCGCAGCTTCACGCGAAAGCTGCCATTCCCAGGGCCGCTCGACCGCGCCAGGGCCGAGCGCGGACGCGGCCTTTTCGACGACACGTGCGCACGGTGCCACGGCTACTACGTGCAGCATGGCGACGAGATGCGTGTAAGCCACAAGGAGCGCGTGGTGCCGCTCGACGAGGTCGGTACCGATCCAGCGCGCGCGGATGCCGTCACCCCCGACTTCGTGGAGGTATCGAACTCGGTTGCGCTGACGGAAGGGCTCACTCGCGTGCGCCACACCGGCGGGTACGTGCCCCCGGTGTTGCTCGATGTGTGGGCCACGGGGCGTTTACGGCCACGTCGGACAGTGGCCGAGCTTGGCGGCTCTGGCCACGGAGCCAGCGGCGCGGCCAGTGCGCTACGCTCTCGATTCCGACGGGCTCTACGACCTGGAGCGCATCGGCGTGCGGTACGACGCGGCGCCGGCGGCGCCTACGCGCGCGAACGGATATTTGTACGACGGCACGTTGCCCGGGTATGGTGCAAGTGGCCATGCGTTTCTGTCGAGCCTTCCGGCCGACGACCGCCAAAGACGTCCTCGAATACCTGAAGACGCTCTGATTCTGCGGCGGGCTTGCGCGGAGGATGGTAGCTGCTCGGGCCCCATCCCACGCCAGCCGGTGGCACCGGCGCTGCTTCAAGCGAGGCTCCCCATGAACATCAAGAAATTGCTCATCGCCAATCGCGGCGAGATCGCCCGGCGGGTCATCCGCACCGCGAGGCGCCTCGGCATCCAGACCGTGGCCGTCTACTCCGACGCCGACGAGAAATCGCCGCACGTCCGCGAGGCCGACGAGGCCGTGCGCCTCGGTCCTGGGCCGGCCAAGGAGTCGTACTTGAACGTGGCCGCCATGACCGCGGCGATCCGGCACACCGGCGCCGACGCGGTGCATCCGGGCTATGGCTTCTTGAGTGAGAATGCCGACTTCGCGCGCCGCGTAGCCGAGGCCGGCGCGGTCTTCGTGGGCCCGCCGCCCGCAGTGCTCGAGGCCTTCGGCGACAAAATGAAGGCCCGCGCCGTGGCGCTGGCCGCGGGCACAAGACCGGTCCCCGGCACCGACACGCCGATCGATCTAGGTACGGCAGTAGGCCTCGCCGAGGCAAAGCGCGTCGCCGGTGTGGTCGGCTATCCGGTCGTGGTCAAAGCCGTCGGCGGCGGCGGAGGCATCGGCATGCAGGTCGTACAAGAAGAAGCCGGCCTGGAAAAGGCGCTCACGGCGTGCAGCAACCGCGGCGCCGCCAGCTTCTCGGATGCGCGCGTGTACCTCGAGCGATACGTGAGCAAGCCACGCCACATCGAGGTGCAGGTGTTCTGCGACGCGCACGGTAATGCGTACGCGCTCGGCGAGCGTGAGTGCAGTCTGCAGCGAAGGCACCAGAAGATCGTCGAAGAGTCGCCGTCGCCGGCGCCGTTCTTCCGCGGCGTCGAAGGCGAAGCTCGGCGCCAGAAACTCTTTGCCGACGCGCTGCGTGTGGTCACCCAGGTGGGCTACGTGGGCGCCGGTACCTGCGAGTTCGTGGCAGACGCCGAGGGAACGCTGTTTTTTCTCGAAGTCAACGCCCGCCTGCAAGTCGAGCACCCAGTCACCGAGATGGTCACCGGCCTGGATCTCGTCGAGTTGCAGCTGCTCGTGGCCGATGGCAAGGCGCTGCCGGATCTATCCGGTGTGACGCCGCGCGGTCACGCCATCGAGACTCGCATCTACGCCGAAGATCCGGCGAAGGGCTTCCTCCCCAAGCCAGGTCCTATCGAGGTGATGACGTGGCTTGGCGGCCGCGGCGAGGTCCTCTCGGCCGAAGAGCGCGTCGAGTCTGGCTTCGAGGCGCCGTCCACCGTGACGCCGTTCTACGATCCGATGATCGCCAAATTGATCACGTGGGGCGACACCCGCGAGGCCGCCACCGCGAAACTGGCCGCCGCGCTCGCCAGCACCACCATCGAGCCCCTCGTCACCAACATGGACTTCGTGCGCCGGATCCTCGCCACGAGCGAGTTCGTCACCGGCGAGTTCGACACTAAGTTTGCCGAAGCGTTCGCCACGCGCAAAGCTTGAGTCATTGCAGGGTGCCGCCCGTCGCCAAGCGGTACACCTTGGGTTCACAATCGGGGCCGTTGGGACCTGCCGATTCCGTGTGGGTTACATCGAAGGCACCACTGCCTGCCGCGGCGTCGTCGCGGTATGCCTGCACCTCGATGCGTTTGGCGGAGTCGTCGAGGACGGTGATGGGGCCGAGTGACTGTCCTGTCGACAGCCGCGATCCCGATTGCATCAACACGACGCGAGCGTCGCCGCAACCGCCTTCGCCTTCCAGAAAATCTATGGAGGCATTGCCTGCCCCCTTTGCAAGATGCTTGCCGCGCACGAACACGCACGGCATCCGGGCCCGAGGCGCGGCGTTACCCTGACATCACTGTCGCTCGGAAGCCCCAATCGCCAGCCGAAGCACAGACCCCCGGCTCCGACGACGACGTGACCGCGTACCCGAGTTCGCGTGATCTGTCTGCACGTGGGGTACGGTGGTGCCCGTCGCGAACGAACGCGAATCAGGGAGACACCATGACGAAGAAGACGTTTCAGGGGAGCTGCCGCTGCAAGAAGACCACTTTCGAGGTCGATCTCGACGTTGCGACCGGCACCCATAAGTGCAACTGCACCAGCTGTTGGAAGCACCGGGCTTGGACGCTGCGCGCCGAGCCCTCGTCGTTCCGCCCACTCACGGGAGACGAAGCGCTCGATTCTTCGAAAAACTTCTGCACCAGTTGCGGGGTGAGCACGTACGCACGCGTTCCGGCAACGGAGTGGAACCCGAAAGCATACGTGGCGATCCAGGTCGCGGCGCTCGACGATCTCGAGCCCGCCGAGTTGCTCGCCGCAACGGTGACGTATTACGACGGCCGCGCGGACAACTGGTGGGAGACGCCGAGCGAGACGCGCCACCTGTGACCAAGAGCGCGCGGCGCGGTCCGCCTCCCACCCGCGCTTGGTTCTGAACGAGCTCTCGACGAACGGATGGTGTTTCGCGGAGCGGGCGCAACCCAGTTCCCGCGGCGCTTGCGGTCTGGTAACGATCGCCACGATGATCGTGCGCGCATTCGCTTCCGTTTCGCTGCTCGTTCTCGGTGCCTGCGGCGATAAGGGCAAAGGCGCATCCGCCAGCGACTCCGGGGTGTTCGACGCGGGACCCGTGGCGACGGCGTTCACGGCCACGCACAGCTGCGACTGGCGGGCGGCCGCTGGCACCTGCACCGACTTCTCGAACCGGGCCGATCTCGATTTGCACAAGAAAATGTGCGACGGCTTCAAGGGCACCTTCGCCGAATCTCCGTGCCCGAAGGAAAAACAGGTGGGCAGCTGCGAGGTCGAAAAGGACGAGCGCAAACGCTACTACGAGGGCGCCGCGTCGCTCACGTTCACCGCGCTCACCGCGCGGGAGAACTGCGAGAGCCCGCACCTCAAAGGAAAGTTTGCGGCGCCGTGAGCCGAATCACCGCATGGCGCGTCCATCGTACCTCGCGGCCACACCAGGGCGCGTGACTGCGGAACCTTCAGCACGGGGAACGGATCAATGATCGGACTACGAATCGGGCACTTCGTCGCGCTCGGGGCACTGGCCTCGCTGGTCGCCTGCGGCGGCTCGGACACGGAGGGCGCCAAGGTTCCTTCGGACGACACGGTGAAGATCACCGGCGCCACCCCTGGCCAGATCAAGCTCGGGCGCTTCATCTCGCCGGATGGGCGGCACGCCATCACCCTCGACCGCACCGGCGCCAAGGCCAAGTTGCAAGTCGACGGCCAAAAGGACATCGTCGAGCTGACCGAGGTCGAGCTGCGATCGCGTGGCGAGCTCGACGGCTACGACTACGTCGACCCGAACGGCAGAAAGCGCCTCTTCATCAGCACGTCCGGCGGCCTCTCGTACTTCGACAAGGGCGACGAGCACCCGATGAACTACGACAAGGGCGCCGCAGCGCTCGGCAAGCCCACCATCTTCGGCGCCCCGAAGAAGGAGGAGGCGCCCTGGAAAGCGCAGTCGACGGACCTCAAGGGCCGCAGCATCGTGGTCAAGCTGCCCGAGCTCAAAGAGGCAGACGCGAGCGACCTGAAAAAGGTGGAGCTCGCTTTCGCGAAGGCCGACGCAGGCTCGTTCGTGAAGTACGTCGAGACCAAGAAAGATGGCTGGGTCCCTCGCCTCGACGTTGCCGCGCAGAACGTGAGCGGCCCTGGGTTCGGTCGCAACAGCTGGAAGACCGACGAGACCGAGCTTGCCAAGCACAAGAAGCTGGCCG
>JAYUXI010000489.1:0-3231 GCA_043753085.1 Myxococcales bacterium
CATACTGGCGATGCCGAAACGTCGGCTGCGGAAGGTCGCGGGCGAAGGCGACGGTTTCGGGCCTCAGTTCGCGAAGTAGCTTCAGGAGCAGCGCCGACACACCGTACAGCGCCGAGGTCGGCTCGCCCGCGCGCGTGGTCATCGGCGGCAGCGCATGATGCGCGCGGAAGAACAGCGAGTTGGTGTCGAGCAACAGCGTGGTCACGGTCGGTCAGGTAAGTCCGCCGCAGGTGCGATGCAAACCCGGCTCGACGGCGTGACGAGATCCGTCATGCGACGTTGGCCTACGGCTCACGGCACCGACAACGCGGCGACGGCGGCCTCGAGCACGGTGTCGCGACCAGCGCTCAGATCGACCGGATCGTACGCGATGGGTACGTGCGGCTCGGTGCTCTTGGTCTCGAGCGGCGTGTCGTCGTCGGCGCGGACGCAGCGGTACCCATCGAAGTACACCTGCGTGGCCGGCGGGCCTGCGAAGGCGCGGTCGCCGGACGTGGCACCGAACGCGCCCGACGTCTTGGCGCCAACCAGGATGGCGTCGGTGCGCTCCTTCACGACGAGGGGAAAGTAGTCAGCCGCGCTGTAGTCGAGCTCGTCGATGAGCACGGCGACCTTGCCCAGGTACGCGAACGGCCCGCCGGGTTCGAGCGCGTACGTGGCCACGTGCTGCGTGGTGAAGGTCGGGGGATCGCTGTTGGGTTGGCGTATCGTGCAGTACGAGACCGGGTCACGCGCGGCGCCGGGAAAGCCGCTGGCGATGTCGAGCCCGACCTGGGTGAGCCCGCCGCCGTTCCCGCGCAAGTCCCACACGAGCTTGCTTGCACTCTTCACGGAATCGAAGACGGCTTGAATTTTTGCCTCGAAAGCCGCGCGATACGCCGTGAACTGCTCTTCGGTCGGATTCTCCGGGAAAGTCTGCTCGGGATCCACGAAGGAGGGCAGGCGGATCACGGCTACGCCATCGTCGCGGAGCTCGGCGTACGCAGCCTTCGCGACGGGGCGCCCGAAGGGATCGCCGCAGAGCAACAATGGCCCATCCGGCATGGGCCCGACGACCACGTCGCGAGCGCGGCCGTTCGAGCTTTCGACGGTCAGCGCCTCGCCAGCCTCGACGAGGTCGCCGAACGTGGCGGCGACCATGCCCTGCGCGCTGGCTTCGGACGGCATGCTGACACCACACATGGGCCGCGCGAAGAGTGCAGCATGCAATGACTCGCTGCCCGCGAGACCGGTGACCAGATCACCCGCGTGCAGCCCGAGCGGATTGCCCTCCTCCGCGAGGGTCACGATGATGCCGCGCGGATGGGGTCGACCGCAGACGCCGCGTCGCGTGGCCGTCTGGTACGGCACGTCCAACCCGCAGTGGCCGGGAACGCCGAAACCCTGATGACCTTGGGGGATCGCCATGACAGCGCCGTAGAGCGCGCGTTGGTACGTCGCGTCCGTACCGTCGCCGTACAGGATGGGGACCTGACCGCTTGCAACGATTGCAGCATAGTCGAGCGGGTAGGGGTACGCCGTGTTCGCGCGGAGGTACGCGACGACTGCGGCAAGCTCGGCGGCCTGCGCCAGCTGCTGCGCGGTGGGTCCGGCGTCGACCCTCGCGTCGCTGCCGGCATCTTCCCCGGCCTGCGTGCCGGAGTCGGCTCGAGGCGGGTTGCCCGCATCGTCGTCCTGGCCGCCCGGCTCGGCGTCGCGGGAGCAGGCACCGAGAAAGACCAGTATCGACGCAACAGAAAGGACGACTCTCATGATGGCTCGCGTCTGCACGCGACATGCCAGTCGTACCGCGAACCATTTTCGGGACCAAACCGCGTTTTCGAGGCGCCCCGTCAGCATGCTGACGAGGCGGGTGCGCCATTGCGGGTGTGCCACCAAGGTGGTCATGCAGAAATCGCTCGAAGAGGCGCGCAGCTCGGTCTAGCGGAAAGTGCCGAACAGCAGGTTCAAGGCGAGGGCGAGCACCGTCGTGTTGTACGCGAAGGACAGCAGCGCGTGGCCCAGCACCGCGCGGCGAATGGCACGGCTGCAGATGGTCACGTCGGATACCTGGAAGCACATGCCGATGGTGAACGCGAAGTACGCAAAGTCGCAATCGTTGGGCGCGGCGTCGCCGTCCTCGCATGGAAACGTGAGACCCCCTTCGCCGTTGCCGTCGTCGCGGTAGTACAGGTGGGCGTAGCGCAGCGTGTACGACGTATGGGTCAGCGCCCACGCCGAGATGACGGCAATCAGACAGAGGGCCGCCAGCATGCCGGCTCGTTCCGAAGCTTCGGTCTGCGCGCGCCGCAGCACCACGGTCGCTGCGAACAGGCTGAACGTACTGGCGGCCAGCACGATCCCCCACACCGCGCTGCGGCCCGGATCTTCGGCGGCTGCGCGGAGTTTCGTCTGGGCGCCGTCGGAGCGCAGAATGATCCACCACGCGAGGGCGACCGCCACGATGGCGCCGACGTCCCAGCCGGCAATGGCGCGCACCGCAGAACCGAAGTGCGCGGGCACGGCCAGGCCGGTCAGCACGCCCGCGCCGACCGCCACGATGAACCGATTGCGTGCGCGGCGCAGGTCGAGCGGCGAAAGGGTCAGGGACTGAGTGCCGGTGTTGGAATCCATGCCACGCGTCGATCAGTGTACGCTTGCTGGCCGACGCGAGTCGACCTCCGCCCCGGCGGCTGGAATCCTCGTTCTTGGCGGGTCACGTCACGAGTTTTTCGGCCGCGACCAGCGTCAGCAGCTGCGCGACGCTCTGCGCGAACCGCGCCGGATCGGGAAGCTCGCTGCCCTCGGCCAAGGCGGCCTGATCGCAGAGCAGCTCGGTCCAGTTTTTTAGATCCGTGCTGTTTGCATCCTTCGTGGCGAGCGCCAGGAGCGATTTGACCAACGGATGCCCGGCGTTCAGCTCGAGGACCCGCTGGCCTTCGGGCAGCTTGTGCCCGCGCTGGCGAAATAGCTTCTCGAGATGGGCGGGCATCGCCGCCTTGCCGAGCACCAGGCACGCGGGCGAATCAGTGAGGCGCGCCGACGGCACCACGTCCGACACGCGGCCTTCGAGGATCTTCTTCATGGCCGCAAGCAGTGGCGCGAGCTCGGACTGCTCGGTCTCGTGGCGCTTCTTGTCGTCTTCGCTCTCACCAAGCTTCAGATCTGCGCGCAGTGCCGAAACGAGCTTCTTGCCCTCGAACTCGCCGAGGCGCTCGATCGCGAACTCGTCGATGGGCTCGGTGCCGAGCA
>JAYUXI010000490.1:0-18363 GCA_043753085.1 Myxococcales bacterium
GGTCCCAGCTGCACGCAGTGACGGGCGACCGGCCAAGCAAAAAAGCCTCGCCCATCGGACCTAGCGCGCGTGGTGGCGGCGCTGCAGCTCACGCGCGACGTCGCCGAGTGACAACGAGCGCTTGCGCAGGAGCACCGTCAGATGAAACAGCAGATCCGCGGCCTCGCCGATCAGACTGGCGTCGTCTTGCACGACGGCGGCGAGCGCGACCTCGACGCCTTCTTCGCCGACCTTCTGGGCGATGCGGCGCACGTCACCCGCCAGGAGCTTCGCCGTGTAGCTCGCTTCGTAGCCGCCCTTCTGCCGCGCCTCCACGATCGACTCCAGCTCGTGCAGGAACGAAAGCGAATCCGTCACAGGAGCGCTCTCTCCGAAACACGTCGGCGCCCCGGTGTGGCACACAGGTCCGCGCGGCCGGGCCCGCACCAGCAGTGCGTCGGCGTCGCAGTCGGCGTGAATGTCGACCAGGTCGAGCGTGTTTCCGGAGGTCTCGCCCTTTTCCCAGAGCCGCTGCCGCGAGCGGCTAAAAAAGACCACGCGGTGGCGCTCGCGCGTGAGCGCCAGGGCCTCGCGGTTCATGGATCCGACCATCAGTACGCGGCCGTCGTCGGCGTGCTGCACCACTGCGGTGAGCAGGCCGTCTCCCTTGTCGAAATCCAGGCGCTCGTCGTTCACGTTCTCACCTCCACGCCGGCGGCGCGCAGCGCGATCTTCAGCGTGCCGATGGGTATCGTGCCGGCGTGGAACACGCTCGCTGCGAGCGCGGCGTCGACCGCCGCATGGGCGAAGACGTCGACGAAGTGCTGGACGGTGCCCGCTCCGCCGGATGCCACCAACGGCACGCTGCAGACCGCGCGAACTTCGGCGAGCTGGGCCAGATCGTAGCCTTCGCGAATGCCGTCCTGGGCCATGCAGTTGAGGACGATCTCGCCGGCGCCGCGCTCCTGCACTTCGCGCACCCAGGCCAGCGTGTCGCGTCCAGCCTCGCGCGAGCGGGTCACGTCGCCCGTGTTCTCGTAGACCCGGTAGCCGCCCGCCGTCGCCAGGCTGTCGACGCCGATCACGACGCACTGGCTGCCGAAGCGCGCGGCCAGCGCTTCGATCAGTGCCGGATTGGCGAGCGCCGGCGAGTTGACGGAGATTTTCTCGGCGCCCGCACCGAGCACCTGCTCCGCGTCCTCGACGCTGCGGATCCCGCCCGCCACGCAGAACGGCACGTCGAGCACGCGGGCCACCCGGCCGACCCACGAGCGGTCGACGGAGCGACCCTCGGGGCTGGCGGTGATGTCGTAGAACACCAGCTCGTCGGCGCCTTCGTCCCGGTAGCGAACGGCGAGCTCGAGGATGTCGCCGACCACGCGATGATCGCGGAAGCGAACGCCCTTGACGACCACGTCGTCACGCACGTCGAGACAGGGGATTATTCGCTTGGCAAGAATGGCAACAACTCCTCGTGGGGGATCAAACGCTCCAGCATGGCCTTGCCGCTGATGGCGGCGTTCGCTCCAGCGGCTGCCAGCGCGGCGAGGTCGGCGGCGTGGCGCACACCGCCCGATGCTTGCCAGCACAGCGTCGGAAAGCGGCGCACCGCTTCGGCATAGAGCGCGACGTTCGGCCCTTCGAGCGCACCGTCGCGCGCAATGTCCGTGCAGAGTACAGATAGCCCGGAGAAAAGCTGATACGGAGCCAGGGCCTCCCAGAGGTCGAGCGGTGTCGACTCGGTCCAGCCGCGGATCTGCACGCGTGGCACGCCGCCGTCTTCGAGGCGTACGTCCAGCGCCAGCACGACGCGGGCGGCGCCCCAGCGCTCGAGCCAGCCCGTGACGAGTGCCGGATCCAGGGCCGCGGCACTGCCGACGACGATGCGTGCCACGCCGTGCTCCAGCAGATCGTCGGCGATGGCGTCGTTGCGAATGCCGCCGCCAACCTGCAGCTGCAGCCCGCTTTCGCCGGCGAGCTCCAGGATCTGGTTGCGGTGGGCCAGCGCGCCGGCCCGGGCGCCGTCGAGGTCGACGACGTGGAGCCAGCGGGCGCCCAGCTCTCGATAGCCCACAGCGACATCGAGGGGCGAGCGTGGGTAGATCGTTTCCGCGGCGAAGTCGCCCCGCAGCAGTCGCACACAGTGACCCCCGCGCAGGTCGATGGACGGGATCAGTTGCATGATGCACCTAGCTGGAGAAAGTTGCGCAGGACGCGGGCGCCGACCGCGCCGGAACGCTCCGGGTGAAACTGCGTGCCCCAGAAGTTGCGGATCCGGAGGGCGGCGCTGAACGGCACGCCGTAGGCACACGACGCGATCGTGGCCGCGTGCGGCGAAGCCGCGAAGCCATGGACGAAGTAGACGTAGTCGGCCCCGGTGAGGCCGGCCAGAAGCGGATCGGCCTGCAGCCCGTGCAGCTGGTTCCAGCCCATGTGCGGCACCGGCAGCGCCGGGCTGCCGTCCAGCCGCCGAACGCGCGCGTCGACCAAGCCGAGACAGCTCTGATTGCCTTCGTCGGTGTATGCGCACAGCAGTTGCATACCCAGGCAAATGCCGAGCACCGGCTGCCGCAGTGTGGTGATGACATCGACCAGGCCGCTCGCGCGCAGCGAGGCCATCGCGTTCGCCGCTGCGCCGACACCGGGCAAGATCAGCCGCGGCGCCGCTGCGATCGTCGCGGGATCTTTCGAAACGGTGGCGCGCGCGCCCAGACGCTCGAACGCGAAGACCAGCGAGGCGATATTGGCGCCGCCGCTGTCGATGACGACGACGTCGCTCACAACACCCCCTTGGTGGTCGGCAGCTCACGCCCTTCGCGCCGAAAGGCGTCGCGCAGCGCGCGACCCACGCCCTTGAAGCAGGCCTCGATCATGTGGTGGCTGTTGTCTCCTTGCACGCGAACGTGGAGCGCGGCGCCCAGCGATTCGCTCAGCGAGCGAAAAAAATGCGACACCAATTCGGTCGGAAGCTCGCCGACCTTCTCTCGCCCGAAAGTGCCCTCGAAGCGGGCAAACGCGCGCCCCGACAGGTCGATTGCGACGTGCGCCTGGGCCTCGTCCATCGGCAATAAAAACCCGTAGCGGGCGATCCCGCGTTTGTCGCCGAGGGCAGCGCGCAGGGCTTCGCCGAGGGCGAGCGCGCAGTCTTCGATGGTGTGGTGCTCGTCGATCTGCAAGTCGCCCTGGCACTGCAGCGAAAGCGCGAACCCGCCGTGCTTGGCGAGCTGCTCGAGCATGTGGTCGAAGAAGCCGATGCCGCTCTGGGCATGGATCGGCCCCTCGGCGTCGAGATCCACCGAAACCGTGATCGACGTCTCCTTGGTTGTGCGCGTGATCTGGGCGCGGCGTGCGATGAGCTCGCGCACCGCGGCAGGCCAGGACTCTGCTTCGCTGCCATTGCGGCGCACGACGACGGCGCGCAGCCCGAGGTTCTGCGCGAGCAGCTGGTCGGACTCGCGGTCACCGATCACGGCGCTGCGGGTGCGGTCGATGGGCCGATCTTCCAGATACTCGTCGACCAGGGCGGTGCGTGGTTTCCGGCAGGCGCAGCCGTCGGCGACGAAGTGCGGGCAGATCAAGATCGCGTCGAACTCGATGCCCTGCGAACGAAATGCCTCGACGAGGAAGTCGTGGGCGGGCTGGAACGACGCACGCGGAAAGCTCGGTGTGTCGAGGCCATCCTGGTTGCTGACCATCACCAACCGGTAGCCGTGCGCGACGAGCTGCTGCAGCGCCGCGAAGACGCCGGGCATGAAGCGCACTTTCTCGATCGCGTCGACCTGCTCGTCGGCCGGTTCTTCCACCAACGTCCCGTCGCGGTCGACGAAGAGAATGGCGGGCGTCATGACAGGGCCTCGAGGAGCCGGTCGTTCTGGGCGGACGTGCCCACGGTGATGCGCAGCGCGCGGGAAAGCTGGTGCTGCGATCGCACGTCGCGCACCAGCAGCCCGGCGGCGCACGCCTGCTGCAAGGCGCGTACAGGATCGGCCAGCTCGACGAGCAAGAAATTGGTGGCGCTGGGCCAGACGCGGAGCACGCCCGGCGCTTTCTCGAGCGCCGCCGCCAGCCGCGCGCGCTCGGCCAAAACGCCGTCGATGCGTGCGTGCGCGGCGCGCAGGCCAGCTGGCGCGAGCACCTTGAATGCCGCGTCGATCGAGGGCTGCGCGATGGCGTACGGCGGCAGGATCTTGCGCACGAGGTCGACGATCTCCGGGGCGGCGAGCAAGGTCCCGATGCGTGCCCCAGCGAGCGCGTATGCCTTCGAGCACGTGCGCAAGAGCACCACGTTGGGAAGGTCGGTGAGGCGGGTCGCGAGGCTCGGTGCGCCAGCGAACTCCAGGTACGCTTCGTCGACGACCACGACGGCGCGCTCCGTGAGGCTGCGCGCAACCTGCAACACGGCGTCGGGGTCGAGCAGGTTTCCGGTCGGATTGTTGGGCGTGCACAAGAACACCAGCTTCACGTCGCTGCGGCACTGGGCAAGCACACCCGCCGCGTCCAGCGCCCACTCGCGCTCGTGCTGCAGCGGCACCGAGACCACCGCGGCGCCCTGAATCCGCGCTGCGGTCTCGTACATCGCGAACGTGGGCGGGCACACCAAGACCGAGTCTTGTCCCGCGCGACAGAACGCGCGCACCAACAGGTCGATGGCTTCGTCGCTGCCGCGGGTGGCCAGCGCGCAGTCTGCTGGCACGCCGTACAGGTCGGCCAGAAGCCGGTCGAGGGTTTCGTGGTATGGCTCGGGGTAACGGTTGAGCGCCGTGTCGCTCACATCCGCTTCGGCGCGGAGCGGCATCTCGTTGGCGTGCAGGCGCAGCAGCGCAGGATCCCAGCGTGCGGGCTGGTACGCGGCGAGCGCTACGATGTCGGGGCGCACGAGGTGCAACACCGAGCTCATGGAGCGAGATCGTCCAGCCGAATGCGCACCGCGGCAGCGTGCGCGTCCAGTCCCTCCAGATCCGCGAGCGTGATGGCGGTGGGGCCGAGCCGACGCAAGCCGCTGGCGGTGATTTCCTGCACGGTGATGCGCTTCTGGAAGTCGAGCAACGACAGGCCGCTGTACGCGCGCGCGTAGCCGTAGGTGGGCAGAACGTGGTTGGTGCCGGAGCAATAGTCACCCAGTGGCTCGGGCGAGTGATCGCCGAGGAACACCGAGCCGGCGCTGGTCACGGCGTCGAGCCAGCGGCGCGGCTCGCGCACCTGCAGCAGCAGATGCTCGGGCGCGTAGGCGTTGGACAGCGACAGCGCCTCGACCAGATCCGCGACAATCAGCAGCTGGATCGCCGGAACCGACGCCGCCAGGATGGCGCTGCGCGACAGCGCGGCAAGCTGCGCGCCGATCGCAATGGCCACCGCCTGGGCGAGCGCTCGCGAGGGCGTGAGCAGCACCGCGTGCGAGGTGACGTCGTGCTCGGCCTGGGCTAGCAGATCTGCAGCGACGTAGGCTGGGTTGGCGCCCGCGTCGGCGATGACCAGGACTTCCGACGGGCCGGCTGGCGAGTCGAACGCAGCGCCGCCGGGATCGCCCGCGACGTACTGCTTGGCCGCGGTGACCCAGGCGTTGCCGGGGCCGAACACCTTGTCGACCTTGGGCACCGTGGCGGTGCCGTAGGCCATGGCGGCAATGGCCTGCGCGCCGCCGATCTTGAAGATGCGTTCGATGCCGCAGCGCTGGGCGGCCACGAGTACCGCGGCATTGGCCAGCCCCGACTTGGTGGGCGGCGTGCACAGTACACGAGTTGGGCAGGCGGCCAGGCGCGCCGGCACCGCCAGCATGATCACCGCCGAGGGCAGGGGCGCGGTGCCTGCCGGCACGTACAGGCCAACGGCGTCGATCGGGCGCACCACGCGCTCGCAGCGCACGCCCGGCATCACGTCGACTGCGAGTGCGGGAAGCGCTTGCGCCGCGTGAAAGATCTCGACGTTGCGGACCGCGCAGTCGATGGCTGCATGCTGCACAGAATCGAGTTGGTCGCCAGCGCCCGCGAGCTCGGCCCGTGAGACTTCCAACGCTTCGAGGTCGACGCCGTCGAAGCGGGCGGTGAAGCGGCGCACCGCTGCGTCGCCTTCGGCGCGCACGGCGCTGGCGACGGCGGCTGCAGCGGTCCTGACGTCATCGCCGTGACGCGCGGCGGGCCGAGCCAGTGCGCGCAGGCGCGCAGCTGCGTCGAGGGAGGACCAGACGAGGGGGACGAGAAGCGTCATGCGAGAATCTTCTCCAACGGCAACACCAGAAGTGCGCTGGCGCCGGCACGCTTCAAGCTTTCGAGGGTTTCCCAGAACACGGTTTCGCGGCAGACGGCATGCACGGCCACCAGATCGAGCTCGCCATCCAGTGGGATCACCGTGGGCGACGCGCTGCCGGGCAGCAGACGCTTGATCTCGGCAAGGGCAGCGCGTGGCGCATGCAGCATCACGTACTTGCTTTCTTTCACCTGCAGCACGCCTTCGATTCGCACCAGGAGCCGTTCGAACCACTCGCGCTTGAAGTCGGGCAGCGGCTTCGGCGTGCGAACGAGGACGGTCTGGCTTGCGAGCACGGTCTCGACCTCGCGCAGCTGGTTGGCCACCAAGGTCGAACCAGTGGCAACGAGATCGCAGATGGCATCGGCTCGGCCGAGCCGGGGCGCGATCTCGACCGCGCCCGAGAGCCGCACGACCTCGGCCGTGATTGCGCGCTCGGCGAGGAAGCGCTGCAACGTCAGCGGGTAGCTGGTGGCGATGCGTGTGCCTTGCAGCGACTCGGCGCCCTCGTACGCGAAGCCGTGGGGAACCGCGATGGCGAGGCGGCAGTGGCCGAAGTCCAGCGTCCGCACCACTTCCAGCTGCATCGGCTTGCCCAGGGCCGCGGCGGCCAGGCGTTGCTCTTCGAGTACGTTGAGGCCGACCAACCCGAGGTCGCAGACGTCTTCCTCGACCAGATCTGGAATGTCGTCGTCGCGCACGAAGAGCAGGTCGAAAGGCATGTTCTCGCTGATTGCGACGAGCTGGTCTTTGCCGCGGGCGACCTTCAGACCGCACCGCGCCAGCAAGTCGAGCGAGGATTCCGTCAGCCGCCCGGATTTCTGCAGGGCCAGCTTCAACCGGGGTGCGGTTGGTTCGCTCATGCTTCCTTTCTGGCGCTGACGCGCTCGGCGATGGTTTCGTAGCCGCCCTTGCCGAGTGCAAGCGTGCGCGCGACGCGCCCGACGGTGGTGACGCTGACGCCAGTTTTTTGGTGGATGGCCCGGTAGGGAAGCCCGCGCTGCAGCTCTTCGACGACGGCCCAGCGGTCAGCCATGGCTTCGAGCTCGGCGGGCGAGCAGAGGTCACGGAAAAATTCGCGGGCCTCGCGCTCGGTACGGAGCGCAAGTACGGCCTGCAGCAGCTTCTTCTCGAAGAGCGCGGCGCGTTGCGGGGACTGGGTACGTAGCTGTTTCATGCCGACACCGTGACGCTGTACTAGCGCGCTAATACGATAGTGCGCAAGGGCCGAACGCGAAGGCGACGAAAAAGACGCGTCGGCTCTTGTCCCACCGGCGGCGAGCGACGATAGTCATCCACCGCGAAAGGAAACGAGTCGTGAACGTGAAGCTTCGGGTGGTGGTGGTGGGGGCAGGGCTCTCCGGACTGATTTGCGCGCGCCGCCTCTCCGAGCGCGGCCACCTCGTCACGGTACTGGACAAGGCGCGAGCGCCAGGCGGTCGTGCGAGCACTCGCACCGACCCGCACGGCCGGCGCTTCGATCACGGCGCGCAGTTCTTCACCGCGCGGTCGCCGTGGCTCGTCGAGCAAGTCGAGCAGTGGCGCGCCGCCGGCGTGGTCGCCACGTGGAGCCCCCGTCGCCCGGCGCACGTGGTGGATCGGCGCCGGGGCGAGTCGTGGTGGGTCGGCACGCCGCGCATGAGCAGCTTGGCGGCGCATCTTGCCCGAGGACTCGACGTTCTCTGCGGCGAGACGGTGACCTCGGTCGCCCACGACGGAACCGAGTGGTCCGTGACTGCGTCGTCCCGCCGCACCGCAGATGCTCTGGTGCTGGCCATGCCGGCGCCGCAGTGCGCGAGCTTGCTCGGAACAGAGAGCCCCGTGGGCCGTTTCGCGGCCTCTGCCGTGCTCGACCCGTGCTGGGCCACGATGGTCGACGTGCCGGGGCCCGCCTCTGCCTTCGACCTGTTCGAGGCGACGGAGGGGCCCCTCGCCTGGGCCGCGCGCGAAGCCAGCAAGAAGGGCCGCGAGGCGGTGCCTGGGCACGAGCGCTGGGTGGTGCACGCATCGCCAACCTGGTCGCGAGCGCATCTCGACGACGCCGCCGACACAGTCGCCCGGATCATGGGTCAGGCGCTCGCCAAGGAGCTCGGGGTCGACGCATCCACGCTCGATTGTGTCGCGCACCGCTGGCGGTACGCACGTGCCGCGGCCATCCCGCCGTCGGGAGAGCCATTCGACGACCACACGAGGCTCGCGCTGTGCGGCGATTGGGTGGAAGGTGCACGGATCGAGAGTGCGATGCGCAGTGGTCTTCGCGCCGCCGACCACCTGCTGGCGCTCAGCCCTGCATAGACCCGAGCGCGCGTGCCGCTTCGTCGATCCGTGCCCAGGTGTCGACCACCCGCACCCCCAAGCTCGTCGGCGCCAGTTCGCGGGCGCCGCTGCCGCCGACCCACAGCTGGACGGTCGGAGGAAGCGCTGCCCGCAGCGACTTGAGCTCGTGCTGCGTGCTGGTTCGGGGGGCCTGTGACGAGACGGACACGCCGACCGCGTCGGCACGCAGCGCGATCGCCGCTGCGGCAATCTGATCCGCCGGGGTGCTGGTACCCAGCAGGCGAGCGGCCATGCCGAGCGCCGAAATGTACACCGCCACCATGTCGAGCGGCAACGAGTGCGGCTCTTCGGGCAGGGTAGTGAGCACCAGTATCTTGGCGCGCGGGAGGTCGGGGATGGCGGCGAGCATCGAGCGCAGCTCGGTCTGCAGAAAGGCGCTGGCGAGGTGCTCGTGACGGACGTCGAGCTGGCCCTCGGCCCACGCGGCGCCGACATGCACGATCAAGGGATGCGCGCATTCGGTCACGAAGGCCTTGGGCCCGAACTGCACCGCGAAGCCGTGCAGCAACTCACGCACGCTCACCACGTCGTCCTCGCGCAATGCAGTCAGCACCTGCGCCACGGCGTCATGGCGCCCCACCGGGGTCGCGAGCGGAGCGTGCGAGTCGCGGTCGCGCACGGCGGTCTCGGTGAGATGCGTCAGCTCGGCCACCGCGAGATGAATCACGTCGCCGGGACGAAAACCAGCCACCAGCGCTCGGCCAAGGAGCTGCAACTTGACGATGTCGGCTTCCGAATAGAGCCGGCTGCCGCCGGAACGTCGCTGCGGGCTGGGGAAACCGTAGCGGCGCTCCCAGGCACGCAGCGTTTCTTCGGAAATGCCGGTACGCCGCGCGGCCACGCCGATGGGCGAGCCCGTCACCGCAGCGGGAACGAGCGCTCGGGTCGCTCGCGCCGCAGGACTTCGTCGCACCATGCCGCAGGATGACTCGACGTCGCAGGTAGGTCAATAGGTTGACAAAATCTGTGCAAAACCTAGACATAGCCGGCGCGGCACGTCGCCGCGTCTCGCCAGGAGCTTTCATGCATCATTTCTATTGCGCCGTCGTTTCCTCACTCGTCCTCGCCGCATGCGGCGGAGAGTCCAAGCCGGCGGAAAACGCGACCACCACTTCCGGCTCGGAAGCCACCGTCGGCACTGCAACCGGCGCCGCCGATCTCGTCTCCACCGCCGAGTCGGCTGGACAGTTCAAAACGCTCTTGGCCGCGGTGAAGGCCGCCGACCTCGAAGCCACGCTGCGAGGCCCCGGCCCGTTCACGGTGTTCGCTCCGACCGACGAAGCGTTCGCGAAGCTCCCGGCAGGTACGGTCGAGGGCCTGCTCAAGCCCGAGAACAAGGACAAGCTGAAGGCCATCCTCACGTACCACGTGGTTTCCGGCAACGTGATGTCGGCCGACGCCGTCAAGCTCACCGAAGCCAAGACGGTGAACGGCAAGGCGCTCAAGCTCTCCGCCGCGGGCGGGGGCCTGATGCTGAACGGCAAGGCCAAGGTCGTGAAGGCCGACATCGCCGCTTCCAACGGCGTCATTCACGTCATCGACGCGGTCGTGCTGCCCGAGTGAAAAGCGCGCTTCCCGTACCTTGTCGCGAACCCCTCGGTCTCACCATCGAGGCGGTTCGCGACGAACCGGGCATCGTGCGTGCCCTACGGCGCGCCAGTGAGCTCGCGCACGTCGCGGCCGCGACTCCCGACTCCGCGCGCGCTGCGTATCGCCTTGGCGCTGCGCTGCGCGGCGCGGATGCGGTGTCGACGCTTGCCATCTTGCATGCGCTCGGCGGAGTGGACGACCCTGCCGCGGCCCGCGTGCTGGTTCACACGGTTCGCGAAGCGCAGCCCACCTACGCCGCGCACGCCGCCTGGGCGCTGCGGTCGCATGGCGCGTCCGCGCCCGCGCGGGACGCCCTCGTCGCTCTGCGTGCTCGTGGCGGGCTCGGCGGCATGCTGGCGGCGCGCACGCTCCGGCACTGGCAGCCCGGCGCGCGCCGCAGGATGGTTGCCCGCGACGGAGCGCAAGGCGTCGTCGTCCTACAACCCTTTTTGCATGCGCGCCTGGATCGCACCGGGTCGGGTCTTGGAATGGGCGACGCAGGGGGCATCGCTTCCCTCTTGCGTTCACTAGGCACGTCACTGGCCCTGCAGCGGGACGTGGCGCGAGTCGTCACCGTGACGCGCGGGCGGCCCGGCGAAAGTGCCCGCGAGGAGCTGGCTGCGGGGCACTGGGTGGAGCGCATCCCGTTCGGTCCCGACGCGCCCCTGCCGCAACGCGAGGCCTGGGTGTACGATGCACAGATCGAGTCGGAGCTGCAGGCGCTCGGTGAGTCGTTCGCTTCACGGCGGGTCGTCTGGCACTTGCGCATGGCCGACGTCGGATCGCTGGCTGCGGCTGCCGTGGCGCGCCGGCTCGGTCAACCGTTCGTGTTCACGGCGGCACCCGACCCGCACACCGAGATCCAGGCGCTGCAGGCCGAAGGTCAGCTCGACCGCGCCCGCTTTCTGCATGCGGATCGACAGCACAACTACTGGTTTCGCGCTCGCCTGGTCGAGCGCCTCACGTCGCAAGCCGACCGCCTCGCTCTGCTGCCCAGGCCCACCATCCGCCGCGAGCTCGTCGACCTGGTTGGAGTCGATCCCGCCGATCTTGCTGCTCGCGCCGTGGTCGTACCGGAAGGCGTCGACCTTGCCGAGATCGACCGGGCGCGCGCACGCCTGCGCAACCTTGGTACCGCGGAGGTGACCGCTGGAATCCTCGCAGCGCTGCCCCCGGGCCGTCGGCACCTCCCCTGGCTGCTGTCGGTCGGGCGCTTGCATCCCGCCAAGGGCATGGACCGACTCGCGCGCGTCGTCGCCGCCGATCTGGCGCTATCGGCTCGCGTCAACCTCGTCGTGGTCGGTGGCGATCGCGACCACCCATCGCCCGACGAGCAGAACACGCTCGACGCGATCGCTCTCGCATCGCGCCGCGCTGCCTCCGGCGTGGTCACGTGCACCGGGCACCTGCCGCCGTCCGCGGTCGGCGATCTGCTGGCCCATCTGGTCGCCACCGGCGGAATCTACGTCTGCGCGAGCGCAAAAGAAGAGTTCGGGCTCGCGGTGGTCGAAGCGCTGTCGGCCGGCGCGGTGGTGGTCGCGCCAGAACGCGGTGGCCCCCGCACCTACGTGGAAGACGGCGTCACGGGCGTTCTCTGCGACACGACGTCCGCCGCTGCATTGCGCGCTGCCATCGAGCGCGCCCTCGGCTTGGTGACGAGCCCAGGCCGCGAGGTACACGCGCGAACGCGGGCCCACGCCGAGCTCGGCGTGGACCGAATGGCCGCGCGCCTGGCCAGCTTGTACCGGGATCTGGCGCCGCGAGGCGAGCACGCATGAAGCTGCTCGTGGTCAGCCCCGACTACGCGTCGCACGCGTTGCCCTTGTTGCAGGTCGCACGCGCCTGGAACGCAACCGAAGGCAAGGCCGTGGTGGCCACCGGAACGGCGACACGCAGCCTGGTCGAAGAAGCGGGCATCGCGTGGACCGAGCTGCGGCTCGGCAAGGGCAGCAATGCCGGCGTGATCGAGGTGGCGGCGCAGCCTGCTGGTGAAGACGAGCACCTGCAGGCGTTCTTTCGCGCGACGCGCGAAGGACCCATGGCGACGCTCCGCTACCAGGCCGACGCTCGCCGCCACGATCTCATGCACGAGCCCGACCGCGTGCTCGATCGCCTGCGCGAGGTGCTTGTCGCCGAGCGACCGGACCGCGTGCTGGTCGACCACGTGGCGTTCGGAGCGCGGCTCGCGCTGCATGCGCTCGGCGTCGACCCGGCCACCATCGTGCTCGGCCATCCGAGCGCGCTGCCCGCACCTGGTGAGGTGTACGGGCTACCTCCCGAATGGCCCATGGCGCTGCGGCCCAGTGATCTCGAGATCGCTTCGCTGCGCGCGCGCTGCGCACGTTCGACGCTCGACCTCGCCGCCGCTGCGAAGGAGCTGCTTTCGCGGCGTGCGCCAAAGCGGATGCTGCAACACGATCTCACCGCCCTGCCGGGCCGGCCCACGATTTACGTGTACCCAGAAGCGCTGCATGATCCAGCGCGGTCGCTGCCGCGCCGTCACGTCTTCGTAGGCTCGCTGGCGCGCACCGAGGAACTGGGAACGCACAAGCTGCCGGAGGGAACCGGGCCGCGGGTGACGGTGGCGTTGGGATCCTTTTTGAGCGCCCGCGGCGACGTGCTTCAGGCGGCCGTACGCGCGGCCTGGGCAGGCGGCTGGCGGCTGGCGCTGGCGCACGGCAGCACGCCGCTCGAGGCGCTCGGGCCGATCCCACCGGGTGCGGTCGTCGCGCGCCACTTGCCGCAGGTCGCGCTGCTTCGCCACACCGATGTGCTCGTCACCCACGGAGGCAATGGCAGCGTCACCGAAGCCGTCGCGGCCGGCGTGCCCATGGTTGTCTTGCCATTCTCGACCGATCAGTTCGCGGGCGCCGCGGCCATCGAACGCGGTGGTTTCGGGCACGTGCTCGCGCCGAATGGCGTGACGCCAGAAGAGCTGGTAGCGGCCGTCGAGCGCCTGCGCCTAACCGACGCGGCCGGCTGGATGCGCACGGGAGTAGAGTCGAGCGGCAGCACTGGCGCCGCCGTCGCCGCGCGCGCGATCGCTACACAAGGAAGGAGTCTCTGATGCTTCACGACACCTGGCCAGAATCGAGCGAGGCGATCCCGAGGGACAACGCGAGCGCTTCCGGCCGTGTGCCGCCGCTCGGAACCTCCGCGCTGGTGGTTGAACGCGATGCGCGCGGCTACCCTGCCGCGGCGTGGGCTCGTTGTCTCGTTCAGGCAACCCCCGCTCGCCTTTGGTCGGTGGTCTCGAACGTTGCCGCGTACTCGGAGCTCGTACCCATGCTGCACCACGTGCGGGTCGAGCGCGATCTCGCGACCGTGCAGCTGCGAGTCGGGTTCGGGCTGTTTGGATCGTCGTTCTCGTTCGTCGCCCGCGTCGAAGAAGCTCCGGATCGGTCCATCGAGCTTGCGTACGTGTCCGGAGAGCCGGTTGGAATGCGCCTGCGGTTCGAGCTGTCACCCGGCACGGTGGACGGTGCGACCCTTCTTTCGGCACACGTGGCGTTCGATCCGGACTCGCTCGGGTGGCTGGCCGCTCTGATGTCGAAGCGGCATCCGGAGCTCCGCTACGGCATCGTACCCGGCTGCGCGCTCGCCTTGGCCGAGAGCGTACGGCAGCGCGCCGAGGCACGATGAAACCTTCCGCTGGCAGCGATGATGGCGCAAACCCATCCAGCTCGACGCCGCGATGTGCCCCCCTCTTCGCTCCGCAGCAGGCATGGCGTCAAAACTCCGCTTTCGCGCCGAAATTCACCATGAGCGGAGCGCCGGGCCTGGCGCCGTATGGCCGCCGCGAAGCGAGGTAGGCTTGGTTCAATAGGTTCTGACCCGAGCCGTACAGCTTCAGCCAGCGCGTCAACTGGTACGAGGCGCCCGCGCCGAGCAGGTAGGTTGCATCGGTCAGCTCGCCAGCGGGTGCCGGACCCTGGCCTGCGACCTCGCGCATCGTGCCCACGAAGGTGAAGCTGGCGTTGACCGCCCACTTCCGCCGCTCGATGCCGGCGCTCAACGCGAGCTGGTGGTACGGGATGTATGGGAGTTGATCGCCGCGAACGACGTTGCCCAGAATCGGATCCCCCGAATCGAATGCGTTGAGGAACTGCGAATCCGTGTACGTGTATGATGCACGCGCAGGCAACGCGAACTCGCGGCCGAGCGCCAGCTCGTTTTCGCCGAATGCTTCGAGCCCGAAGATGCGCGCACGGCCGGCATCGAACTGGCGGTCGAGGTTCTCGGTCACGCAGCCGTTCGAGAACGTGCACACGTTGGTGAGGTTCGAATACGAATTGAAGAAGCCGATGATCTCTGCGCGCAGACCGCGGCGCGAGAAGCGAGCGCCGGTTTCGTAGTTGACGCTGCTCTCTGGCTTGTTGGTACGCGATTGGCCGGGCGCGGTAGGACTGAAGCCGCGGTACACGCCGGCCAGCACGCCCAGATCCTTGGTGATGCCCTGGTACAGGCCGACTCCGGGCAACACGGCCTGATAGCTGCCGGCGATCTGGGTCCTGGCGGCGCGATCGTCCAATCCGCTGCGGATCATCTCCACGCGCACGCCCGGCGTGAGGATGGTACGGCGCCAGCTCATGGCGTCGGCGGCGTGCATGGCGAAGGCCGTGGTCCAGCCCAGGTTGTCGGCGGTTATTTGCGTGGCGCGCCCGTCGGGAACGAGCTGACCCGAACGCATCGAGAATCCCTCTTGCGTGTGCAGCCGGTCCATCGAATCGTAGTGAAGTCGCGCGCCGTACTCCAGGCGGTGGAGAACCGGGCCCGTGCCGAGCTGGAAGCGAAGCGTTGTTTGTACGCCTTGCGAGACGAACTCGCGCTGGTTGGGGCCGACGTACAACGTGTCGGGGGCCCCGCTCGATTCCGCCTGGCCGGTGAGCACGCCGTAGTAGATGGCGTTGCGCGGCGTGGTCTCATCTCCGAGTACGTCGCCGATGGCGGCGCCGCCAAACGCATTGACCTTGCGCCAGGTGCGCGAGAGATCATGGCGGTACACCGACGTGTCGAGGGTGACCGAGCGACCGACGTTGGTGCGGTGGCTCAGCACGATCGAAGTCCGGTGCCATTTCATCTCGTCGAGCTTGCTGCTCCGGTAGCGCCGGTAGGGCGTCGCGCGAAAGTCCGCGTCGGTGAGGCCAAGATAGGTTTCGTGCGAAGTCTCGTCCGAGTAACCGAGCTTGACGCCGAACATGTGCCGGTCACGCGCCGATGAGTCGAGTACGTAGCTAGCCTTGGCCATCCACTCGTTGCGGACGAAACCGGTCTTGCCGCCGCCGTCCAGCTCCTTGAACCCGCCCGAGCCCAGGTGCGTGCCGGAGAGCAGAACGCCGAAGTGCTCGTCACTGGTGCCAACCCGCGCGTCGAGCTTCTGGTAGTTGTACATGCCGTAGCCCACGTCGAGATAGCCGCCCAGCTTGCCGGGGATGTCTTCGGTGACGAGGTCGATCGCGCCGCCCACCGTCTGCGGGCCGAACAGGATCGCGCCGGGCCCCTTGATGACGCGCACACTTTTCATGCGTGTCATCAGGGGAAAGTAATAGGCCGCGGGCGCGGTGTACGGGGCGGGTCCAAACAAGATCCCATCCTCCATGAGGGTGAGCTTCTTGCTGCGATCCGAGCTCGCTCCGCGGATCCCGATGTTGGGGCGCAGGCCGTAGCCGTCTTCGGTGCGCACGTACACGCCAGGCACGGTGCCGAGGATCGCGTGCGGATCGTCGAGCTCGTAGCGCTCGAGCTGCTTTTTGCCGATCACGTGCACGCTGCCGGAAGCGCGCGGCAAGCGAGCGCCCAGCACCATGACCTCGGCGCCGAGGTCGGTGCCCTTGCCCGTCGTGGGTACCTCGGCGATCGCCGGTGTGGCAACGAGACAGAGCGCGGCGGCGGCGAAGCGTCTCATCGAAGCGTACCCGCCACGAAGTGGTGCGGTGCCCCGGCGGGCTGCGGCAGGATCCAGCTGGCCGGCCAGACACCGTCACGCACGGTCATCAGATCGACATCGGGATCGACCAGCCGGGCCTTGGGCCTGCCGTTGAGCGAGACCCAGGTGTCGGCGAATACGCGTGGAGCCCGCACGCCGCGCTTCGCGAAATCGGCGCCGACGTGATGCGC
The DNA here is from genome assembly GCA_043753085.1 of Myxococcales bacterium. GTDB lineage: Bacteria > Myxococcota_A > Polyangia > Polyangiales > Polyangiaceae > JAYUXI01. The sequence continues at coordinate 16,267 of JAYUXI010000490.1, forward strand.
CAGTGCCAGGATCATGTCGGGCTGGGTGGCGAACTCGCGCAGCTGACGCGGCGTCAGGTACGTGTGCGGGTACGCTTCGAAGGTCTGGCCCGTACTCGCGTCGCGCACGAGATACGTCACGGCGGCGTTTTTCTCGCGCACCATCACCTTCCACGCAAAACGCATGCCCTGTTCGTGCCAGGCGACGTTGCCCCCGTAGAGGAAATGCCGGAGCGGCACCAGGACGTGGAACGCGCAGTAGGCGGCGACGACCCACGCCCAATGCGAAGCCATTCGCGGCGAGTGCTGCGTGCCGCCTGCGAGCTCCTTGGCGGGAAAGAACACCAACGCCGTCAGCACCATGATCGCCGGAAACATACCGATCGGAAACAGCAGCTGGGTGAGCCCGTGGAAGACGATCAAGACCAGGTACGCCGGCAGCCGGGTCTTTCGGATCGAGAGCCACAGCGGGATGGTCGTGTCGAACAGAAACCCCGCCCAGCTCATCGCCAGCGCAGCCTCGGGGCGCGAAAAGAGCGAGCCGAGCAGCGGAAATCCGGTTCGTGCGCGCAGCCAGATCCCGAGCGGCTGCGCGTGCAGCAGCCAGTCGGTGTTGAGCTTGGCCAGACCTGCGTAAAAGTAGACCACCCCGACCTGAAACCGCAGCAAGTATGTGCACCATGCAGGGAATGCGTCGAGGCGGCAGGCTGGGCGCCGCCACACGTCCAGGGAAAAGGCGCGGCCCAGCGGCATGCAGGCCGCCAGCGCCACCAGCCAGAACATCTGCACGTAGTGGTTCAGATAGTTGGTGACGTCGCACAGATTGACGTACGCGAAGAGCGCCGCGAACGCGACCAGACTGACGCGAGTGTACAGGCCGAGCGCGATGCTCGCGCCCAGTACGGCCAGCGCGACGAAGATTCCGCGCATGACGGCGATGGGTGCAACATGCACCCAGGAGAAGCCGAAGTACTGGAAGAAGAAGCGCGGCGCGGCGAACAGCTCGTCGACCCAGCCGTACGCCAGAAAACGGACGGCGCTCACGGCGCCGAGCACGCCGAGGGCGATGCGAAACGCGACCAGCGCGGTCGGAGCGGTAGCGCGCACCGATCCGCTCAGTCGTTGTCTCCCTGGATCTCTTGCGGAAGATCCAGGTCGAGAATGCTCACGAACTCGGTCTTGAGGTCGTCGGTGACTCGTTTGACTTGATCGTACAAGCCGCGCACGCGGCCATCGGCGAGAGCGCTGCGCAGGCTGCGATCTTCGATGGCCGAGGCCAAGGCGATCGCGACGTCGAGCTCCTGCGTCATGCGATCCGCCAAGGGTGCGGCGTTGGCCGCGCGCAGATACGCGGCGAACCCGAGGCCGGCGGGGTTGCCGTCACATGAAACGAAAAGCTTGCGAAATCCTTCGAGGTTTTTCAGGACGTGATCCCGGGACGCCCCGGCGTACTGCGACTCGAGCCCTTGTGGACACGTCGGCTCGGCACAGTAGCCAGAGACGTTGGCCGGCCATGCCAGCTTCATGTCCTTCACTTCGCGTTCCAGATAGAACAGGCTCAGGTTGACTGCGTTGAACGCAGTCTGGTCGGTAGGATACACGGCGCTGCCGGCGCCAGCCGTCCTGAACGACGTGGCAAAGTTCTGTCCGCCAGGACCCCAGGAAGCGACCAGCTCGGCGACGCGGCGCCGAAGATCGCCGGCGATGGCCTTGGTGTATGCCGCGCGGCGCGCCGGTAACTCGGGTACGGCAGCGGCCCACGTACCGCTGGCGTTCATGGCGTTGTTGGCAGCGCAGGAGTTGCCGATGCCCTCGTGGTACAGCAGGAACTCGGCGGCGAGCAGACCGCGCGCGTTGACGCCGCTGACGCGCAGGAACGTGCTGCTCTCGTAGCTCTTTTGCACCAGGTAGTCTTCGATCGCGCAGCGCGCGAAAAGCGGCCACGAGTAGATCGGATCGCGAAGCTCTTGCCCCCCCGGCGAGGCGTTCATGCCGAGTGGTCCGAACTGGAACACCTCGGCCACTTGCCACGCCTGCACCGCAGCGGCGTAGGCGCTGCGCGCCGCCTCCTGCGCGCCGCGATCGGCCGGAGCCGCAGCCCAGAGTGCCGCGGCGTCG
>JAYUXI010000491.1:0-7902 GCA_043753085.1 Myxococcales bacterium
GCATCGAGCGCCGCGTACACCACGTCGCGCATGAGTGGATGCCGGAAGTCGTAGAGGTGGCCACGCTGGTCGCCGAGGCCGCGGGCACACACACGACCGAGTGCTTCCTGGGCGCCGGTGCGGGCGAGGGAGCTGATTGCCTCGAGGGTCATCGGGCCGCTGTTGACGGCCAGGATGTCGATGACGTTACGCTCGTCGGTCGGGAGCTCGGCGACGCGGTCGCCGAGAAGCTGCTCGAGCGTCTCGGGCAACGCGTGGTGCGCGGCGCGCTCGCCGGTCGTGCGCAGCGTGAGGACATTGCGCGAGCCGGCGCTCGGGGTCGGTTCTTCGCGGATCTCCAGCTCGCCGCGCTCGAGCAGGGCGTCGACCATCTCGAGCAGGAAAAACGGGTTGCCACCGGCGCGCGGCAAGATCTCGGCGCACACCTCGCGGACGCCGCGGGTGACGCCGAGCCGCTGCTCGACCAGACGAACCTGATCGTCCGGCGTGAGCACCGACAGCTCGACGCGCACCTTGCGTTCGAGCAGACGCGCCACGCGTTCTTCGGGGCGCGTGACCACCAGCGCGAGCAGCGGCCAGACCTGATCGACGAGAACGTCGGAGAACAAGTCGAGGGACTGGCGGTCGGCCCACTGGAAGCTCTCCAGGACCAGCACCACCGGGCTGTGACGCGCCAGGGCCTCGAGCAGCATCTTCACGCCGGGCGCGAACACGTGTCGCGCGTCCTGCTCGTCCTCGTCTTGCCGCTGCTGCATGCGCTCCTGCGCCGCGAGCTCGGCCAGACGGGTGACGATCGGGTAGGTCGGACCGAAAGCCACCACGCCGGTGGTCTCCATGGCGCGCTCGAGGATGGCTTCGTATGGTTCCTCGCCCGAGACGTCGAGGGCGGCGCGAACGAACTCGGCGGTGGCGGAGTAGGGTACGTCGAGGTTGACAGGAGTGCACTCTACACGCACCACCTGCGTGCCCTCGGGCAGATCGGAGAGGAAGCTGGACACCAGTGCGGTCTTGCCGATGCCGAGCTCGCCGACTACCGCTCGCACCACCAGCTTGCCGTTCTCTTTCGTGGCGTGGTGGAACGCGGTGCCGAGGTCGGCGCGTTCGGCATCGCGCCCGACCAGATCGCTCACGCCTTCGCCGTCGGCCCGGCGCTCTTCTCGAGACAATGTGCGCACTAGCTCGTGCACCTTCATCGCGCGCGGCCCGGCGTCTCCCACGACGGGGATCTCCTCGGCCTGACCCCAGAGAAAATCCTTACGAATGAGCCGATACAGACCACCGGCCACGAGCGTGCTTCCGGCCCGGGTGGCGTCCGACACGATCTCGGCCAGCCGCGGTGCGGGCTCGTGCACCACGTAGCTCACCAGGTTTCCTTCGAGATCGCGGAGGCCGGACGCGATGCCGCGCACCATGCTGATGGCGGCGTACAGCCCGGACGACACCTCGTCGGCGTAGCCCTGCAAGGCTTCGTGGGTTTCCTGGGTCAGCTGCGCGGCGTCGAACGGAGCGCGGGCATGCTTGGGCGACAGACCGGCGATCGCTTCGGCATGGGTCTCGTCCTTCCAGACCCAGCGCAGGTTGCGCTTGTACGCCATCTCGCCGAGCATACGCCGTAGACGCTCGAGGGCGCGTGCATCGGCGGCGCGCACCAAGGTTTCCGGGGTGCTGGGCGCGCCTCCCGACTCGAGCTCGAGCCGGAGCGACAGCAGTACCACGTGCCGCACCTCGCGCACTTCCTTGGCCTTGCCGCGCGACTCGCGGCCGCGCTGGTTGGCGCCGGCGATGCTGCGAGCGGCCGGAGCGGCGGCCTGGGTTTTTCCCTCGGGCGCCGTGCCTGGCTCGTTGCTCTGCCGTTCGCGCTCGGGCGCCAGCTCCTGGATGCGATGCTCGAGCACGCCGGCGTCGACCAGCTCCTGACGCGACAGCAGCACCCGGCCGATCGCACCCGCCACCTCGCGCCCGGTCGAGAAGCGGTCTTCGCGATCCTTGGCCAGAAGCTTGAGCACGATCGCCTCGAGCTCGGGCGGAACGTCCGGCACGAGCAGGCTGGGCGGCTCGACGATGCCGGAGCGCACGATGTCGAGCAGTGCCTCGCCGCCAAGGCCCCCGTGCAGCGCGCGCCCCGTGAGGCACTCCCAAAGAATCACGCCGAGCGAGTACAGATCGCTGCGCCGGTCGACTTTTTCGCCGCGCGCTTGTTCCGGCGACATGTACCCATATTTGCCCTTGATGACGCCGTCTTCTTCTTCCACCAGACGCGCGCTGGCAATGCCGAAGTCGGTGATCTTGACCACGCCGTCGTACGAGATGAGCACGTTCTGCGGCGACACGTCGCGGTGGACGATCTCGAGCGGGCGGCCCTCCTCGTCCTTCTTTTCGTGTGCATAGTGCAAGCCCTTGGCGGCCTCGGCACAGATCCACGCCGAGATGAACGAGCCGATCCGCGCGTTGCGGGTGCGCGCAGCCCGCATCAGCTCGCCGAGGTCGGGACCGTCCACGTACTCCATGGCCAGCACGTGGCCATCGGCGCCGGCGTCGAAGAACTCGTACACCTGCACGAGGTTCGGGTGGTTCAGTCGCGTGGCAAGCTGCGCCTCCTCGATGAACATCGAGCGAAACCGCCGCGACGCGCCAAAGTCCGGCAGGATGCGCTTGACCACCAGCAGCTTGGAGGTGCCCTCGGCGCCCTCTTTGCGCGCCAGGAACACCTCGGCCATGCCGCCGGTTGCGAGGCGACGCTCGATGGTGAAGTGCGCGAGCGTGAACGCGGGGTTTTGCTCGGCCATGTCCCGAGCAGGCTAGTCGAAACCCACTCGGAGCGGGCGTCGGCTCACTGCTCTGTCCACACCGGCCACGCGCCGCTGGTTGCCCAGGGGTCGCTGGCGTTGCGGAATGCGCCGATGTACCCGACCGGCACGAAGAAGGGATCGGTCGAGGGGGGAACGATTTCGCCTGCGGAGATTTCGACCGCAGGCCCGAACGACGGCGCGTTGGCGTTGAAGCAGCCGGCGATTCCTGGATCCGCTTCGCTGATGCCCAGCGCCCGCTCTGCCGTCAGCGCCGCGATTTCGTCGTAGCCTTCGTCGTCGTCGGAGTAGAGCGCCGCCGGGGTTGCTGGGCTGCCTTCCGCAAACGCGACGTTCGCGCTCGTGTCTCCGAACTGCGTGTTCCCGAAAAAGACGATGTTCCTCAGATCGAGCGCGTCGGTCACGGAGTATGGCTCGTTCGCGTGCGGCGCGCCGTACACGGCATCGAAGCCGGCCTCGAAGCCCATCACGATGCTGTTCAGGACGTGCGCCCGCGTGTCGCGCCGCAGCAGCATTCCGTAGCGGATTCGTAAGGGAGCACTGCCGCCGTCGACAGCGGGTGCCACCGTCGGCTGACCAGGACCGCACAGCGTGGCGTTGTAGATGGTGGGCTCCGAGGCAGGCAGCTTGACCCACTCTCCGGCGTTGCCGCCGCTGTCGCCTTCGATGCCGTTCATGTTGTCGTAGATGTCCGGATCCTGCTGCACGACCAAGAACTGCACCTTGCCGCGGTAGCCGAAGTCCCAGTCGAACCCGTCGTCTTGGCCGTACTGACAGGCCAGGTGCGAAACGTTGACGGTGCCTCCGAAGGCTTCGAAACAGTCGTCGAGGACGTGCCGCACCTGGACGAAGTCGATGCTGGTGCTGCGACCGACTCCTCCGAACGTGAGCCCGTTGATCTCGTTGTTCGGACCCAGCTTGAAGCCGCCGTACTCGATCCGCACGTACTTCATCGCGCCGCTGCTGTCGTCGTCGTTGTTGCCGCCATAGGTGACCTCGGTACCGACGCCACCCACGCCTTCGATGGTGCGCGTACCCTGGTTGATGACGGCGTTGCCGAGGAGCACGACTCCGCCCCAGTCGCCCGCCACGCGCTCGGCGGGTGGCTTCAGACTGGTGAACACGATCGGTTGGTCTGCCGTGCCGACCGCCTGGATGCGAGCGCCCGGCTGGACGATCAGCACGCTGACTTTCTCGAACTCGCTGACGTCGCCGCGGGTTCCGAGCAGGGTGGTGCCCGGCCGAATCGTGAGGGTCGCGCCGCTGCGGACGAACACCTGGTTGCGCAACACGTAGTCGTTGGCGCAGTCCAAGGTGGTGTCGGTGGCCACCTCGAACAGATCGACGCGGGGCTTGTTCGCTGCCGCGCACGGATCGCTGGCGCCGTCCGGCCCCGCCTCCGCGTCCCGACCGGCGTCCGGCCCATCGCCGCCGCTGCTGCTTGCGCCGCTGCTGCTCGCGCCGCTGCTGCCGCTCGCGTCGGGCGTGACGTTCGCGTCGATCTCGAAGTCGCCGAAGCCGAGCAGGCCGTTGCACCCACCCAGCGCCAGGACCAAGGCCGTCGCGGCGCCCATCGCTCCAGCTCGAACGTTCATCGATGCGCCCTTTTCCGGATCCATAGACAAGACCCACGATGCTACGCAGTCACCGGACGTCGCAGCAAGGGCGCTTTCTCGCCTGGGGCCACATCGGTGGGCGTCTCGCGCTGGGTTGCGGTAGCGGGTCACCGGTGAACGATGTTCGCCTACAAGCGCCTCCAAAGTCGGGCCTATCTCGCTCTGCAGCACGCTGTCCGATTGCGCTTCCGAGATGTCGCTGGTCTCCTGCAGGTTGGCTTGCCGTGCTCGATTCTGCACGATGGCCGCGAAGGGTGCTCGATGGAAAATCAACCTCGTCAGCTGCGTCTCGTTCCGGGCGAAGAACGCCTCGGTGTCCACGAGACGTCTCTTCCCACGGAACCCAACATGACGAGCGATGTCGTGCGAGCTGCTGGCAGCCCCCTTTCCGGCGTCGTCGTGGGCGGCAAGTATCTCGTCGGCAACGTCATCGGTGAGGGCGGCGTGGGGATCGTGTACGAGGCCCGCAATCTCGAGCTCGACGAGCAGGTCGCCTTGAAGTGCCTGCGCGCCGAATACCTCGTCGACGAGGGAATGGTGGCCCGCTTCGCCCGTGAAGCGAAGGCTTCGTCGCGCATCAAGAGCGAGCACGTTGCCACGGTCTACGACGTCGGGATGCTCCCCGACGAGCAAGGTCCGTTCATCGTCATGGAGCTGCTCCAAGGACAAGATCTCGGTGCCGTGCTGGCCGCGCAGCATGCGTTGAGCGCGCGCGACGCCGTCGAGTACACGTTGCAAGCGTGCGAAGCGCTGGCCGTGGCGCACGCGATGGGCATCGTCCACCGCGACATCAAGCCCGACAATCTGATGCTGACCGAACGAGGCGGCGGCATCCGGATCGTGAAGGTCCTCGACTTCGGCATCTCCAAGGCCACCATCACCGGATCGATCTTCCGCGGCGAGGTGCCTGCGGTCACGACCCAGAACTTGATGGGTACGCCGCTGTACATGTCGCCCGAGCAGGTGCGCTGCTCGGACACCGTCGACGTGCGGAGTGACATCTGGGCGCTCGGCATGGTGCTCTACGAGCTGGTCACCGCCACCACCGCATTTCGCGGACAGTCCCTCACCGAGGTGTGCGCTGCAATTCTCGAAGCGCAGCCGACTCCGCTGGAAGCGTACCGGCGTGACCTGCCGTCGGGTCTGGTCGACGTCATTCTGCGCTGCCTCGAAAAATCTCCCGAGCGCCGCTACCAGAACATCGCCGAGCTCGCGCTGGCACTCATGCCGTTCGGCCCGAAGCGTGCTCGCATCAACGTCGAGCGCGCGGTGGCGGTGCTCAAGGCGTCGGGTGCAATCACCTACGACATGAAGGTCGAGAGCAGCTACCCGATCGGCTCGGCCTCGGAATCGTCGTTGCCGCCGATCCCACGGTCCGCCCCGCTGCCGGGCGACCGGACCCGCGCTGCCGCCGTCGCCGAGATCGCGACCGAGCGGTCGAACCACGAAGCGAGCCGCAAGCTCTCGGCCGTCGCGATCAGCGCCGCGTTGGTCGTGGTCCTGGCGGCCGGAGGAATCTATTCGATGCTCGCGCACGCTCCGGTTGCGAGCGGGACCGAACGAGCAACTGTGGCGGCGACTCGGCCCGCGGCGCAGTCGGCGGTGTCGCCTGCCGCCCCGTTGCCAGCCAGCGCCGGCTCCGTGCCCGCCGCCGAAGCTGCGATCGCTGCACCCGAAGCACCGCCGCCCTCCGCAGCAAGCGGTGCAAAACGCGGTCCCTGGTTGCCGCCCGCAAAGCAAGGCGCCGCCGCCGTCGCGCCGCCCATGGTACGACCCGCCCTCGCCCCGAGCTCCGCTGCCAGGTCCGCAGAACCCGACCTCGGCTACTGACCCGGCTACCAAACTATGCAGAATACACACTCGTGGGCCGCCTTCGGCGCTGGCTTGTTGCTCCAGGGTTTCGCACTTTCCGCGCGCGCGGACGAGCCCGCTGCGGCCGACGTAGGGGCGGCGCGGGTGCTTGGTCAGGAAGGAATGAAGCTGGCGGATGCTGGCAACTGCGTGGACGCCATCGACCGGCTGGCGCGCGCGGAGAAGCTGTATCACGCGCCGACGACGCAAGCGCGCCTCGGTGAATGCCAGATCGCCACGGGCAAAATCGTGGAAGGCACCGAGAACCTGAACCGCGTCATCCGCGAAACGTTGCCGGCGACCGCGCCGCTGCCGTTCTTCGCCGCACAGGAGCGCGCCAAGGTGCTTTACGCCGAGGCCAAGCCGAAGATCGCGATGCTGAAGATCGCCGTGGCCGTGCCGACGGGCATCGACCCGGTGGTCACCATCGACGGCGAGCGCGTTCCGGTCGCGAACTTGAACGCCGCCCGCCCCACCAATCCGGGCATGCACCAGGTCGAGGCCAGCGCGCCGGGCTTCCGGAAGGCGAGCCAGAAAGTGCAGCTTGCCGAAGGTGGCGCGGACTCCGTGGCGCTCACGCTCGAAGCCGATCCCAACGCGCCCACGCAAGGGCCGGTCGCCGCCGAGCCGTTGGCGCCGCCAGTCGCGCCCGCACCGCAAAAGAGCTCGATCGTCGCCCCGGCGGTCGCGTTCGGCGCCGGCGCCATCGGCATCACCGTGGGCGCCATCTTCGGCGCCCTGGCCCTGGGCAAGAAGGGTGAGCTGGAAGACGCGTGTGGTCCGAGCCGCACGTCGTGCCCGGCCACGTCGCAGGGCGACCTCGACTCCGGAAAGACCTTCGGCACGGTCTCCACCGTCGGATTCCTGGTCGGCGGCGTCGGCGTGGCTGCGGGCGCGGTGATGCTGATCACCGGGTGGCCGAAGATACCTTCGGCGCGCCGCGGCAGCGTCAAGGTCGAGCCCCGGATCGGTCTCGGCGGCTTGGCGCTGGGCGGCAGCTTCTAGCGGTCGTCGCTCGGGACGCCAGGAAAGCGATCAGGTCCAGATGGTGATGCCGTACAGGATCACGACGCGGCCGCTGGCGGTCTGGCCCACCACGGTGAGCGCCACGGCGCCGGTCTCCAGCGATCCGTCTGCGCCGTAGCGCCAGCCGAAGTGGTAGCCCTTCAGGTTGGTGAGCTTGGACTCGACCACGCTCTTGAACTCGGCCCACTTGGCGCGCTGGGCTTCGACTTCGGCGAGTTCGGCTTCGGTCTCGACGTCTTGCCCACCGGCCGAATCCTGCTCGAACCATCCGTCGACGTCACTCTTCTCGAAGCCGCGGACCATCTCCCCGCCGCTCTCGTCTTCGGTGGCGAGGCCCTGCAGGCGGCGGTGCGCGCGCTCGACCAGAAGTTCCGGCGTCAAGCGCTCGCCTCTGCGGAGGCGTAGTGAGTACACCTTCACGGGATCGTCTTCGCCTTCGCTGCCCGCAACGAACAGACCCTTCGCTGCGGTGCGCAGCTCTGCCAGCACTTTCGCGTCGGGCGTCGAGACCACGTCCTGCTCCGCCACGCCGTCTTCTGCGGCCCCATCGCTGGTGGCGCAGCCGGTGGTGGCGAACAGGGCGAGCGAGGCGGCGAGTGCGA
>JAYUXI010000492.1:0-3220 GCA_043753085.1 Myxococcales bacterium
TCCGAGGTCGCTGCCCCCGAGGGCGCATCGATCCCGGCGGGCGCCACGTTTACGACCGATCCGCGCACCCGCGCACTGTTGAAGCGCGAAGGAAGCGCCACGCTGGCATTCGACCGCGCCAGCAGCGCCACGCTGCAGGTTGGATCGGCCATCTTGGAAGACGGCACGCTCCAGATCGACGCCCAGGGCAGCCCGGACATGTTTGCGGTGTCGGTGGGGGCAGCCCGGTTCGAGGGCCAGGGACTCTTCAGCGTGACCAAGCGTCCCGACATGGTCGTGATCGCGGCCGAACGGGGCGACGTGCAAGTCAGCACCGCCGACGGCCGGATCCGCGAGACACTCGCAGCAGGGCAGGAAGCCACGTTGATCGACGGACGCATCGAGCGTTCGCTGGTCCGGCCGCGCACGATGAACCTCGAGGGTGACGAGACGACGGCGCGTACTGCCAGCGGCCTCGGCGAGCTCACCGCCAAGAAACCGGGCGCGGCCGACGGGGCGGCCACGGCGCTCCGCATCGCCAAGCACGACGTGCGCGCCCGCGTGGCCGGCACCTTCGCGCGCACCGAGATCGAGGAGGTCTTCGCCAACGATTCGGACGACGTGCTCGAGGGCGTGTATCGCTTTCGGCTGCCACGCGGCGCCACCATCGAGCGCCTCGCACTCGATGTCTGCATTCCGCCGGAGGCAGGCGCAGCCCCGCAGAGCGGAATCTGCAAGGATGGGCAGCTCGTCGAGGGCGAGTTCATCGACAAGGCCAAAGCGGGCAAGATCTGGAAGGGCGTGATCTGGAACGCCACTGCGCACAGGGCGCCACCGAAGGAGGATCTCGTGTGGGTGCCGGGTCCGTGGCGCGATCCGGCGCTGCTCGACTGGTCGGAAGACGGCGTCTTCACGCTGAAAATCTATCCGATCCCGAAGAAGGGCGCGCGCCGGATCATCGTCGCGTACACCGAGCGGCTGCCCGAGGTGCACGGGCAGCGCGAGTACCGGTACCCGCTGCCGGAAGGCACGGCGACCAAGCTCGGCGACTTCTCTTTCGACGTGCAGGTCAGCGGCCACGATCGCACCAAGGGCGCCAAGAGCGAGGGCTACGCGCTGACCAGCACGCCGGCCGGTGAAGACGCCGAGCGGCTCGCGTTCGCCGCGAACGACTTCACGCCCGAAGGCGATGTGGTTGTAAAGTACACCTTGCCAGACGAAAGAGCAACGGTGCGCGCCTACGGCTTCGAAGGCGAAGACGGCGGAAAGTACGTGGCCCTGGCGGTCAAGCCCGACGTGCCAGCCTTCGCCGAGGCCAAGCCGCGCGACGTGGTGCTCGTGGTCGACTCCGGCCGCGCGATGACTGGTTCGCGTTTCGAGGAAGCTCGCGCGCTGTCCCGTGAAGTGGCGCGGGGGCTCGACAAGCGCGATCGCGTCGACGTCGTGACCTGCGATTTGTGGTGCAAGTCGCGCAAGGGTGGCTGGCTCGTGCCGGGCGCGCAGGCGGCAGCCGACATCGACGCAACGCTTGCGGCGATCACGCCGGACGGCGCCAGCGATCTCGAGACGGCGTTGCGGCAGAACGCCGGCGCCAAGGAGGGCGGTCGCGAGCGCGTCGTGGTGCTCGTCTCCAGCGGCGTGGGCGCCTTCGGCGCGAGCCGCGGCGCGCGCCTTGGCTCGCTCTTGTCGGATCGCGCAGACGTGCACGTCATCGTGGCTCCGGTCGGCAGCACGGCATCGGCCCGCCAGCTCGGCGATCTCTCGAACGCCGCCACCGGAGTCATCACTCGCTCCGAGCCCGACGCAAAGATCGGCGCCGACAACGTGCTCCGCGCGCTGGCCGGCCGCACGTTGCGCCACCCGAAGCTCACGCTACCCGAGGGTCTTGTGGGTCAGAGCCCTGGCCGTTTTCCGACCATGCTCGCAGGCGACGAGATGTTCGTCGTGGCCAAGGCCGATCGCGTCGTCATCGACGGAATCGTCACGCTGCGCGGCGACGTGGGCGGCGAGCCCTACGAGCGCGCGGTGCCCATCAAGGTCACCACCGTGAAGGGCGCCGCCAACGCGTTCGTACCGCGCCTGTTCGCCACCGCGCGGGCCGACGAGCTCTGGACCAGCCGCAGACCGGAAGACAAGACCGAGCTCGTGGCGCTTTCGCAAAAATGGCACGTGCCGTCGCCGTACACGTCGCTGCTCGTGCTCGAGAGCGAGGCCATGTTCAAGGCGTTCGGCATTGCCCGCAGCGATCACGGCGTGGCCTGGACCGGCGAGGAGTCCGCCGTGCAGGCCACCGCGACAGATCCGCACACCGAAGCCCGCGCCGAGATGGACGAAGCATTGGCCGACAGCAATGGGCTGGGCAGTGGCTTCGGGGACAAAGCCAAGGACGATGGCAGCGGCCCCGGCCGTTTGCTCGCGCAGCCGGCGATGGAGGACAGCTGGGGCGGTGGCGGCACGGGCGCGGCGGCGCCGGCCACGGCCCCCGCGGCAGCCGCGCGCAGCACGCGCACGCCGCCGCCGATGGATGCGCGCGGTCGGCCGATGGTGCAGATGCGCCGGACCTGGGTTCGTAGCGCGCAGTTCGTGGTGCCCGACGGAAGCGCAGTGTCGCCGAGCGCCATGGCCGACGCGCGCCGCGCTCTGCAAGAAAAGCCCGATGCACCGGCGCGCCACGCGAAGCTCGCCCGGCTCCTGGGTGCCGCCGGCTCCAGCTACGACGCCGAGCTCGATGCGCTCGTGGTCGCGTGGGAGAAGAAAGACCCGAACGACGCCGACCTGCTCGACCTCCGCGCCGATCGCATGGCTGCACGCGGTCATCGCGACGAAGCGATGCGCATCCGCAGCGGCGTGTGGTCCAGCGCCACCACCGACGACATCACGCGGGCGTTCCTGGTCGACAACCTGACGGCCGCAGCGGCCACGCCAGAAGATGCGTGTCGCTTCCAGACCGTTTCGGCGCTGCTGCAGCCGACCCGGCATGACCGTGCGGCGCAGGCGCTCGCGTGCGCGCCGGCCGATTCTCGCGGCGCACTGCGGACTGCGTTCGATGCAACCGGTCTGCCGAAAGGCGACGTCACGGTGCCAAGTGCGGCGCTCGCTGCGCTGCGCGGCGACTTCGTGGCCAAGGCCAGCTGGCTTGCGCCCGTGGATGTCGACCTGGTGCTGGTCGGCCCGGACGGCCGTCGCTATGATCTCACTTCACGCGCCAAGGGCGTGACGGTGCGTGACGCGCGGCTCAAGG
>JAYUXI010000493.1:0-3213 GCA_043753085.1 Myxococcales bacterium
CGCATGCGACGCCGCATCCGGTCTTCGAAGTCGATCGGCCACCAGGCGCGGCCGCCCGCGTACATCGGACCGAGATCGAGCGGGGCGACCGGAAACACGAAGCGCGTACCCTCGGGGGCGCCCATGACGTTCGCCAGCGGCACGAGATCGTCGCCCGGAGCGCCGAATCCGTGCAGCAAGACCACGACGGGACCCGAGCCCGCGCCGCTGCCGTCGGTGCCGCCGACGATGCGGGCCTGGAGATCTCCGAAGGAGACGAGCTTCATGGGCACGTCTCTAATTCACTTTGCGACGGCGAGCTGCAGCGAAAACCAGCCGCGTTCGTCGGCAAAGCTGCGGGCGAGGCGCAAGCCGGCGCGATCGAGCAAGCTGACGATGCGCGCGTCGTCGTACTTGTGGGACGATTCGGTGTGTAAGCGCTCGCCGGCGTCGAACGAAACGCACATCCCGAGAGAGTCGATCGATACGCTCTGCTTCACGGTGCTCTCGAGGTGCATCTCGATCCGGCTGGCCGCGTCGTTCCAGAGCGCCACGTGCCGGAACGACTCGGGATCGAACTGGCCACCGAGCTCGCGGTTGATGCGAGAGAGCACGTTCTTGTTGAAGGCGGCGGTGACGCCCGACGCGTCGTCGTACGCGGGCAAGAGCGTCTGCAGCGGCTTCTGTCGGTCGGTGCCGAGGAGCAACACGCCGCCGTGCGCGATCGCGTCTCGAACTTGCGCGAGCAGCTCCACGGCTTCGTCGTCCGTGTAGTTGCCGATCGAGCTGCCGATGAAGAGGACCATGAGCGGTTCCGCCCAGCTGGACGCGGCGGCCAGCGCCTCGGCGTGGGTGGCGACCATCGGCTCGGTGAGCACGTCGGGCTCTTCGACCACCAGACGCGCGAAGCCCTCTTCGAGTGCGCTCGACGACACGTCGGCCGGCACGAAGTGGGCGCGGCCCTGCGCCTTGCGCGCCGCGCGCAGCAGCACCTGGGTCTTCATCGACGTGCCGGCGCCCAGCTCGAGGATACGCATGGCCCCCCCGGCGAGCGCGGTGGCCTCGGCGATGATCTCGCTCGCGTTCGCTTCGAAAATCGCGCGCTCGGTGCGCGTGGGATAGTACTCGGGCAGTTCGGTGATGCGCTCGAAGAGCGCAGAGCCTTGGGCGTCGTACAGCAGGTACGCGGGCAGGGCTTTCGGTGTAGCAGAGAGACCCAAGCGCACCGCTTCGGCGATCGCAGGCGCCGTCATGAAGGTCTGCCGTTCAGCGCGAGACGCACGCCGGCGATCTGGAACTGCGTGTCGGCAGGCCAAAAATTGCGGTACGTGGCGCGCGCGTGCGCGCCGGGCGTGAGGCACGAGCCTCCGCGGAGGACGATCTGGTTGGCCATGAATTTTCCGTTGTATTCGCCGAGCGCGCCGGCGGCAGGTTGATAGCCCGGGTAAGGCACGTAAGGAGACTGGGTCCATTCCCATGCGTCGCCGTAAAGTTGTGCGATCGGTGGCCCTGCTTCCCGAGGCAGCGCGCGCAACGCACCCGACTCGACGAAGTTGCCCGCGACCGGGACGTCACGTGCCGCCACTTCCCACTCCGCTTCGGTGGGCAGGCGCGCATCGAAAAATCGGGCCATGGCGTCGGCCTCGTAGAAGCTGACGTGCGTGATCGGCTCGTCGTCGTGAGCGATGCGCTCGCCCTCGAAACCGAAGGTGGAGAAAGACTCGCCCTCCAAGCGAGCGTACGCCGGCGCTTCGATGCCTTCGCGCCTCACCCATTCCCACCCATCCGACAGCCAAAGCGCCGCGTCGCGATAACCGCCAGCTCGCGCGAATATTTTCCATTCGGCCACGGTGAGCAGTCGGTCGGCGAGCGAGAAAGGTTGCAAATACACGCGATGGCGGGGCTCTTCGTTGTCGAAGCGAAAGTTCGCGCCGGGCTCGGCGCCGATCTCGACCAAGCCGCCGGTGAACGGTACGAAGCGCAGTGGCGCGAGGGTACCTGGAGCGGAGTCGCGCAGCGCCTGGTACCGGGGCCGCAACGGGTTCTGCGCGAAGGCGTGCAGTACGTCGGTGAGGATGAGCTCTTGGTGTTGCTCTTCGTGCGCCATGCCCAGCTCGACGAGGGTGCGCATGGCCGGCAGATCCGCAGCCGTGGCGATCGCGTGCATCATCCCAGCATCCACCGCGCGGCGGTAGGCGCCCACCTCGTCGGCGCTGGGACGCGACAGCAGCCCGCGCTTGGGCCGAGCATGCCGGGCGCCGAGCGCCTCGTAGTAGCTGTTGAATAGCACCGCGTAACGCTCGTCGAAGGGCGGGACTCCGCGCGGGCCGAGCACGAAGGCTTCCCAGAACCACGTGGTGTGAGCGCGGTGCCACTTCGCGGGGCTGCACGACGGCGTCGACTGCAGGTTCTGGTCCTCCGCGGAGAGCGGCGCAACGAGCCGTTCGGTGGCGGCGCGGACGTCGCGCAGCCGCGCGGCGAGGTGCCGGCGCTCACGAGCGTGCCCGGAGCCGTGCTGCTCGTGCGTGGTGGCAGGTTCGGTTCGCTCCATGTGCAGCCGTTTGCTTAAGCACGCGTCCTTGCCACGGGGCAGCGCCGCGGCTGAAAAACACCATTGCTTCCGCGATGGCGGAGAGCCGGGCGCGAAGCTAGGCTTGCACGCCATGCAGCACGCATCCCGCACCGAGAGTCCATATCTGGAAGGGCTCTACGCGCCCGTCGCAGAAGAGATCTCGGCCGTCGACCTCGCGATCGTCGCCGGCACGCTACCCACCGACCTCGAAGGCTCGTTCGTGCGCAACGGCGCCAACCCGAAGCTGCCGCCGAAGGGTCGCTACCACTGGTTCGACGGCGATGGCATGGTGCACGGCGTCGAGCTCGGCGGCGGCAAGGCCACCTACCGCAACCGGTACGTTCGCACCGAAGCGCTCGCGGCGGAGACCGAGGCGAGAGAGCCTTTGTGGACCGGCATTCTCGAGCCGGTCGACCTGCAGAACCCGCGCGGCCCGTTCAAGAACACCGCCAACACCGACCTGGTGTATCATGCAGGCAAGTTGCTCGCGCTGTGGTGGCAGACCGGAATCCCATACCACCTGGCCCTGCCCGACCTCGCCACGCGCGGCCCCGAGCTGTTCGGCCGAAACCACCAGCCCGGGATCTCGGCGCACCCCAAGGTGGATGCCGTCACCGGCGAAATGATGTTCATTACCTTTGGGCCGAAAAAGCCCTACCTCT
>JAYUXI010000494.1:0-7857 GCA_043753085.1 Myxococcales bacterium
GGGATCCAGACGAACCCCGTGAGCGCGCCGATCAAAGGGAAAAACCCCGCGAAACGGGCCAGGAATCTGCGCACGGCCGTCGTCTCACTGCCCATGCCGAGCTGGTACTAACGCACTGAGCCAGAAGGGCAACCTGAGCAGTCTGGTTTCCGGCGGTGCGTACGGGGCAGAGTCTCTGCGCAAACCGCGTTCATGCTAACGACTCCGCAATGGGGACTCTCCCGACGCATGCCGATCTGGCCGCCCGCATCGTGGCTCGCGACATCCGCGCGGTGGCGCGTGGCCTGCGCATCCTCGACGACCGCGCGCCGGGTCACGAGGCGCTCTCGAAGGCGCTGCATCCACACACCGGGCGTGCGTTCGTACTCGGCATCACCGGCAACCCAGGCGCGGGCAAGTCCACGCTCACCGATCGATTGATCGAGCACTATCGCAAACAGGGCAAGGTCGTGGCCGTACTGGCCATCGATCCGTCGAGCCCGTACTCGGGCGGCGCAATTCTTGGCGATCGCATCCGCATGAACCGCCACTCCACGGACGAAGGCGTGTTCATCCGTAGCGTGGCCACGCGCGGGCACCTCGGTGGGTTGTCGCGTTCGGCGCGTGACATGATCCGCGCCTTCGACGCCTGGGGCGCCGACGTGATCTTGGTCGAGACCGTGGGCGTCGGCCAAGACGAGCTCGAGATCACCCGCACCGCGCACACCACGCTGGTGGTGCTCGCGCCTGGCATGGGCGACGAGGTGCAGGCCATCAAGGCGGGCCTCATGGAAACCGCAGACGTCTTCGCCGTGAACAAGGCCGACCGCGACGGCGCCGACTCCACCGTGCGCGACGTCGAGCTGATGATCGCGCTCGGCCGCGAGTCGATCATCGCACTGGGCAAGTCGCGCGGGCACGTCGTGCACGGCGCCGGCGCCGCCGAGGAGCATGCGGCGCACGTCGGGTCGAGCAAGAGCGAAACGTGGACGCCACCGATCGTCAAGTGCGTGGCCAACCGCGGCACCGGTCTTGCCGAGCTGGCCGTGGAGATCGAGGCCCACCGCGTCTGGATCGACGGCACCGAGACCGGCAGGGCGCGCCGTCGCGTGCGCATCGCCGACGAGCTACGGCAAGAGCTGCGCGAGGCCCTGATCGAAGCTGCGATGCAGGAGCTCGGCGGCGAGCTCGACGCCGCCGTAGCGCGCGTCGAATCCCGTGAGTTGGATCCGTACGCGGCCATCGACGATCTGGTCACGCGCTTCCGCGCCCGAAAGTAACTAGTTCTTCTTGGCCATGTCCTGGAGGATGCGCGCGCATTCTTCGACCCAGAGATCCCGGGCGAGGTCGTCTTTCCAGACGTTCAGCCGCTTTTGCAGCTTCGCGTCCGCAGGCTGGGCGCCAGAGGCCGCCGCGGCGTCGAGCGACTCCACTTCGAGCACCGCCTTGCGCTCTTTGTTCTTGGGGTCGACGGCTTCGAGCTGGGCCTTCTCGGCCTTCTTGGCCTTCTGCCAGGTGTCGCGGTCGAGGGGCTCGACGGTCTTGTCGCGGCGTTCCGTGAGGATCTTGCCGAACGCGCGCACCGCAGCGAAGTCGGCGTTGCCGGACGTACGCGCGTTGCTTGCACTCTGCAAATCCGGGATCCGCCACGCGTGTGGGCTCTTCGCGTAGGGGGCGGCCTTGATGGTGCTCCACGGGATGGCGTGCGACAGGGTACGCTCACCGGATTCCACGAAGGACGTGGGATCTGGCAAAAGCACGTCGGGCACGACTCCCTTCAACTGCGTGGAGCCGCCGCTGATGCGGAAGTACTCGGCCACGGTGATCTTGTAGAGGCCGAGCGGTTCGCCGCTACCGCCGGCGCGTGCGCGCATGTTGTCGAGGTCGATCACGGCCTGCACGGTGCCCTTGCCGTGAGTGGCGCTGGTGCCGACCACGACGGCGCGCTCGTAGTCTTGTAGCGCGCCTGCGAGGATCTCGGCCGCCGACGCGCTGAAGCGATCGACGAGCACGACCACCCGACCACCGAACGACACGGAGGGATCCGAGTCGCTGAGGACCTCGATGGAACCGCTTGCATCGCGGGTTTGCACGGCGGGCCCAGTCTCGATGAAGAGCCCGGTGATGTCGCGCGCGTGATTCAGCAGGCCGCCGCCGTTGCCGCGGAGATCGAGCACCACGGAGCCGACCTTTTTTGCTTGCAGCTTGCCGAGAATGGCGCGCACGTCGTCGGTGGCGTTGCGCGTGCCCGTTGCCCTCTGGGCCGCACCAACCTCGCCGTAGAAGCCGGGCAGGAACACGTAGCCGACAGAGTCCTTCTTCTTGTCGAGATGAAGGATGGCGCCGCGCGCATACGTCGCCTCGATGCGAATGACGTCGCGGGTGATGGAGATGTTCTCGATGTGGCCGTCGGCCTTTTTCACCGTGAGCACGACGACGGTGCCCTTCTTGCCGCGGATCATCTGCACGACCTTGTCGATCGGCATGTCGGTGACCTCGACCGGCTCCTTGTTTTCTTGGGCGACGCCCATGATGAGATCGCCGATCTCGAGCTTGCCCTGCTGCCAGCTGGCGCCGCCCGGCACCAGATCATGCACCACCACGAAGTGATCTTGTTCGGCCAGCGACGCGCCGATGCCTTCGAGCTGACCCGAGATGGCGATGTCGAAGTTGGCTTCTTGCGCCGGCGCCAGGTAGTCGGTGTGGGGGTCGAAGACGGCGTTGACCGCGTTGAGGAAATCCTCTGCAGGCTGCAGCTTTTCTTCCGAGCTCATCCGTGTGAACTGGGTGGCGTAGCGAACGGCGAGCTCCTTGCGCACCTTTTCTTCGCGGGCTTCCACGGTGGGCGGGATCACGCCGAGGGCTTTCTCGGCGGCGGCCTCGCGTTTGAGCTCGTCGGCGTCCTTCGCCTTGGCATTCGCTACCGGGGGCTTGCTCTTGGCCTCCAGGATGTCTTCGAGCTGCTTGCTGCGCTCGAGGACCTGCAGCTTGAGCACACCGCGCCACCGCGTGCGCAGATCGTCCTCGCTTTTGCAGAATGCACGCTTCTTGACGTCGGTCTCGAGGGTTTCCTTCGCGCCGAAGTCCAGAGGCTTGGCAAGGAGCTCGGTCACCAGCTTGGCCATGGCGGCGCGGCGCGTGGCGATGAGGGCGCCGCCCTTGTGGGCGAGCTCGAGATCGCCTTCGCGCATCTCGTCGTCCATCTTGTCGCTGTAGCGGCCGAGTGCGGTGACGTGCTCTTCGAGGAGCATCAGCTTGGGCCCGTCGAGGCGTTCGATGTACTGGCCGAACGACTCCTTCGACATCGCGTCGTCGATGGCCTTGTGCAGCACGTGTTGCTTGGTGAGCAGCGCGACGGCGGCCTGCGCCAAGATCGGCTCGCGCGGATCGGCGGCGAGGCCTGGCAGATCGGACGGCGGCAGCGAGGCCGAGCCATTGCCCTTCGGGGCGGTGGTGGAGGGCGGCGAGGAGCACGCCGCAAGCAGCATCAAGACGTACGGGCCGAGGGTTCGCGCGGGCGAATTCATGCGCTCAAGCTACCCAACGGGTCGCGAGATCTCGTATGTTTCTGCAGCTCGGCCGCGAAAGTCCGTGCCGCTGCGTTCGCGTAGCAGAAGCGTGGCCGGTAAACGTGGTGGTGCGCGTCGCCGTCGAACGAAGCTCCCTGACGCTCCAGAGCGGCATGTCGAGAGGGCCACTGGCTGCGGGCCGCTGCGCTTATCGGCGCGCGCTGTCGAAGATTCCGTGAAACTGAAAGGCCGACTGCGCGACGCCGCTGTATGCGTTCAGGTCGGTCTCGCCTCCCGCGGCTTGGGCGCGATCCCGCTGGAACGACCAGTACGCGAGCAGCCCCATGCCGTTGCTCTTGACGAAGGCGGCAAGCGTCCGCGCGTCCTCGAGCGTGAAGGTGGCCCCGTCGAAGTTTCGTCCGATCATCGGGGTGACGCCCATCATTGCGTAGAGCTGTCCGGTGGTCTTTCCGGGATAGACGGCGCGCAGCTGGTTCACCGTTGCGGCCAGGGTCATGATGGATGCCTGTGCCACCGTGGGCGGGCTCACCATCGTGCGGATGTTCTCGAGGCCGAAGTCCATGGTCATCACGTTGACCGTGTCGATTCGCACGCCAGCGGCAACGGTGGTGCGCAGCAGCTTCGTGGACGTCTCGCTCAGTCCGTGTAGCCAGCCGGGCAACGTGAGGGACACGAACGCGTCGGGGTACTTGGACTGCACGCGCGCAAGCACGCGTGACCTTCGAGCGGTGCCTTCCTCGTCCAGCAGCTGCTCGCCTTCCACGTCGAAGTCGAGCCGCCGTGTGCCCGAGTCGGTCATCACTCGCTCGACCAGCGCGAGCAGCTCGTCGTCGCTCTTGCATGCGATTTCGGCGTACGTTCCATCCGCCCCGCCGAACGAGATACGCAGCTGTCCGCCGGCTGCGACGAAGCGTCTCGCATCTGGAAGCTTGTCCAGGAAGCCGGAGTCGAGCACGCAGCTGCCACGGGTGATCGCGAACGCCAGCGTAGCGCTGTTCAGGCCAGCATCTTGCTTCGCTGCCAGCAGCGAGCCGTTGCTCCAGGATTCGAAGTACGGTGCCACCGTCAGGCCAGTCGTCGCCGTAGGCGCCGTAGGCGGCGTCGGCGTAGGCGGCGCGGGAGCTGGCTCGACCGCCAGCTCGGCGCAGGCGGCCGCGGCCCAGTAGTACGTGCTGATGGTGGGGTCGTAGCCGGGGTTGGCGAACTTCGCGACGTAGACTTTGCCGTTCGCGTAGCGGACGACGGCCCCAGCGGCATACGACGTCCTGCGTTGCCAGTTTGGAACGTTCGCCGCGTAGGGCGCCCAGTAGTACGTGCTGATGGTGGGGTCGTAGCCGGGGTTGGCGAACTTCGCGACGTAGACCTTCCCATTGCCGTACGTCACCGTGCTTCCCACCGGATACTGCGAGCGTGGCGACCAGCTTGCCGCGTTGCACGCCGACGGCGTCGTGCCTGAAACCAGCTCCGTGTGATCGCTTTCGGTCTCCTCTTCCGAGACCGGCGCGCAGCCCGACGCCGCTACCAGTATTGCGAGGCTTGCGGCTGCCCAGGCGACGGACTCGCTGCGGCGAAGAGCCGAGCGCATTGTCCTGACCGCCGTCTGTGATGGGCTCGAAACAAAACGCGTAGCTTTGGATTCAAAAATCATCAGCGCTCCAATCTCGGCAGATACGCCGCGTTGGAACTCTACAAAGCAACGATCGTGCCGCCCTCCATTCCGCTCCAGCGTCGGCGGAACTGGGGTGATGACGCGGCATTCCGCCGCTGCGGCCGGCGTCGGCGCGGTGTCGGGCACCGCAACCTATCGGCTTGATGCGGCCTGTGGCACCGCATCGAGCCGGCATGTGGGAAGGTGTGGTTCGGCACGCCAGTCCGTCGGTTTTTCGCCGTTGGTAGGCCGCGCGCCGGGTCGAGGGCCGCCGTCGGCTTCTGGTCTCGTCGAGACGCTTCTCGCGGACTGCCACACGCTCTCGGTGCCCACCCCACTATGGATGCACGAACGCGCTTCTGCCGAGTCGGACTCCGACTTTTCGCGCATCGCGATTGGCACATCGTGTATGGCGTCCCCATGCGCTCTTGCTCGTCGCTGCTCTTCGCCTCCCTGCTTGCGGCCTGCAGCCGAGCCGCCGCACCCGTACCGGCCACTGCGTCAGCGCAGCCCGTCACTGCCGCGGCCGCGCGTCCCACGCTGGAGGGTGGCTGGCACGGATCGATCGGAAACGGCGCCGGCCAGCTTCGCCTGGTCGTGACGCTCGTCGAGAAGAATGGATCCTACACGGGAGTGCTCGAAAGTCTCGACCAGGGCGCCACGCTGCCGATCGACGCGATCACGGTCGCGGGCCCGAGCGTGCGGTTCGCGATCGCGCGTGTCGGTGGCAGCTACGAGGGCACCCTGGATGCGGCGCGCTCGAAGCTCATCGGCACGTGGACCCAGGGCGGTGTTGGCCAGCCACTCTCACTCGTGCTCGGCGGCGCCGATGCTCCGGCACCAGCGAAGGTGATGGCTCGGCCACTCGACGCACCGATCGACGTGGCCGTGGCCACCACGCCCGCGCTCGTTCGCATCGGCGACGCGAACCACGTCGTCTACGAGGTGCACGTCACCAACGTCTCGAGCCGGGAGCTCACGCTGCGGCGCATCGAAGTCGTGAACGCCGACTCGAAAGCGAAGCTGGCCACGTTCGAAGGCAAAGACCTGATCGAGCGAACCGAGCGCTTCGGGGCGCAGGGCGCAGAAGGCGCCGCAAGAGTCACGCTCGGTGCAGGCCAGCGGGCGGTGGTGTTCGCCTGGCTCGACGTCACCGAAGCACCGAGGGCCCTCGAGCAGCGCGTCACCGTAGGTGTGCAGAACGTGCAGGGCGATTTCACCGTGACACTGCCGAAGCAGCTCGTTTCGACCGCAGCGCCACGGGTCG
Organism: Myxococcales bacterium; assembly: GCA_043753085.1. Lineage (GTDB taxonomy): Bacteria > Myxococcota_A > Polyangia > Polyangiales > Polyangiaceae > JAYUXI01. Next base: position 6,425 of record JAYUXI010000494.1, read on the forward strand.
TGGGACCGCCACTGCAGGGCGGCGAGTGGGTCGCGGGCAACGGTCCTTCGAGCGCCTCGCACCACCGCCGCGCCCTCGTGCCTGTGGGCGGGCGCGCGCAGATCGCGCAGCGGTTCGCGATCGACTGGGTGAAAGTGAAAGACGACAAGACCTACGCCGGCGAAGCGAACAAAAACGCCAACTACTACGCCTACGGCGCGCAGGCGTTGGCCGTGGCAGATGCGGTGGTGGTCGTCGTGAAGGACGGCATCGCCGAGAATGTGCCGGGTGCCGCGCTGCCGCCGCCAACGCTCGAGGCGGTGGCGGGCAATCACGTAGTGCTCGATCTCGGCAAGGGCTTGTTTTCCATGTACGCGCACTTCCAGCCTGGCAGCGTGAAGGTGAGGGTCGGCGATCGCGTGAAGCGTGGCCAGGTGCTCGGTCTGGTGGGCAACTCGGGGAACTCCACCGAGCCGCACCTGCACCACCAGATCAGCAACGGCCCGTCTCCGCTCGGCTCGGAGGGCGTTCCCTACGCCTTCGACCACATGTCGGTACGCAAGCCGAAGCAAACCAAGTGGACGGCATATCGGCAGCAGCTCCCTGCAGAAGACGACGTAGTGCAGTTTGCACCCACCATGGCCCGCTGACGGCGAATGCGTCAGCGGCGCACGCGAAGCGGCTTGCGACCCACCTTCACGGCGCCGCCGCCAGCCGCCGGGCACAGGTCGGCTATGCCGCATTCTCCGCACTTGGGCCGCATGGCCAGGCAGACACGGCGGCCGTGGAAGATGAGTGTATGGCTCACCAGATCCCAGCTGTCCCGAGGCAGCAGGTGCATCCACACCTGCTCGATCTCGACGGGCTCTTTCTGCTTGGTGACGCCGAGGCGCTGCGAAAGACGCTGCACGTGCGTATCGACCACGACTCCTTCGGGCGCATGGAACGCCACGCCCAGCACCACGTTGGCAGTCTTGCGGCCCACGCCGGCGAGCTCGACGAGCTGGGCCAGCGTGCGCGGCACCTCGCCGTCGTGAAGCTCGACCAGCCGGCGTGCCAGCGCGATGAGATTCTTCGACTTCTGGCGGAACATGCCCAGCGTGCTGAGCAGCGGCTCCAGATCCTGCGGCTCCGCCTTGGCCATGGCCACGGCGTTCGGATACGTGGCGAACAAGGCAGGGGTTGCCTTGTTCACCGCCACGTCCGTGGTCTGTGCCGAGAGCACCGTGGCGCAGACCAGCTCGAACGCGTCCCGGTGATCGAGCTCGCAGTGCGCATCGGGATGGATTGCATGCAAGCGCGTCAGCAGCAGCTGGGCGCGCTCGGCCTTGCCGGCTTTCGTCTTGGGCAGCACGACCTTCGGTCGCGCGGGAAGCACTTCGTCGCTCGACACGGTCAGTTCAGATCGCCGGTCTCGTCGTCTGGGCGCGAGGAAACGGGCGTGACGCCGTCTG
>JAYUXI010000495.1:0-3208 GCA_043753085.1 Myxococcales bacterium
CCTGCCATCAAGCCTGCCGCGGACTCACCGGCGGCTGCTCCGGCTGCGGGCGCAAAGGCTGCTCCGGCGGGCGCTCCTGCTACCTCGGGCGCGACCGCCAAGAAAGCCGGCGACATTTCCAACCTGCCGCAGTTCGAGCAGGCCATGGAGTACGAGCCGCGCAAAATGAGCGAAAAGGTCTCGTTCTCGCTCGAGGACGCCGACCTCACCGAGCTGGTACGGGTCATCGGCCAGCTCACTGGCAAGCGCTTCATCTTCGGCGGCAAGGTCAAGAGCGTCAAAGCTTCGGTGTATTCTCCCCAGAAGGTCACCGTTGCCGAGGCTTATCAGGCATTCCTCTCGATCCTCGAGCAGAACGGTCTCACGGTCATTCCGCACGGCCGCTTCCTGAAGATCATCGAGACCCCGGGCGCCGCGGCGCAGGGCACGCCCACCTACGGACCCGGGCAGGGCGTTCCGAACGAGGAACGCTACGTGACGCGCATGCACCGACTCAAGAGCGTGTCGGCGGACGACGCGGCCAACGTGCTCGGTAAGTTCAAATCGAAGGACGGTGACATCGTCGCTTACGCTCCCGGCAACATGCTGATCATCACCGACACCGGCTCGAACATTCGCCGCATGATCGGCTTGCTCGAGCAGATCGACGTGGGCAGCTCCGGCGACCAGATCTGGATCGAGCCCGTGCACTATGCATCGGCCTCCGACATCGCGGCGCGCGTCAACGAGCTGTTCGACGTGAAGTCCCCGTCCGGCGGCTCCAGCAGCGGCAGCGGTGGCGGCAAGGGCGGGGGGTCGGCCGGTGGCGGCGGCACCTCGGTGATCGGCGCGGCCAGCGCGGGCTCCGGCGATCTGCGCGTGTCCAAGGTCCTGCCGGACGACCGCACCAACTCGCTCATCATCGTGGCCACCGAGCGCGCGTACTTGCGCATGCTCGAGCTCATCAAACGCCTCGACGTCCCGCAGACGGGCGAGGGCGAGATCCACGTCCTGCCGCTGCAGCACGCCGACGCCATCGAGCTGGTGAAGACCCTCAACGAGATCGTCGGCAACGGCGGTGGCGGCGGCGCGCCGGCGCAGGCGCAGACGGGACGCCGCGGTCAGGGCGCCGCGGCGGGCGGCAACGCCGCATCCAGCGCTCCAGAAAGCGTGTTCGAGGGCGGCGTCCGCATCAGCGCGGACAAGTCCACCAACAGCATCGTCGTCACGTCGTCGCTGCGCGACTACGCGTCGCTGCGCGCCGTCATCGACCGCCTCGATCAGCCGCGCAAGCAGGTCTTCATCGACGCCGTGATCATGGATCTCAGCATCAAGCGTGGTCAGGATCTCGGCCTCTCGTTCCACGGCGGCAATTCCTTCAGCGGGCCGAACATCGACGGCACCGAAGGCAACACGCTGCTCGTCGGCGGTCTGAACCCCGCTACCTCGATCGCCAACCCGGCGAGCCTGGCCACCGTGCAGGGCGCCGCGCTCGGCGTACGCGGTCCGGAAATTCCCGGCAGCCGCAACTTGGTCCCTGGCCTCACGCTCGGTATCCCGGCGTTTGGTGCGGTGCTCACTGCCATCGCGTCCACCGGCGACGCCGACGTGCTCTCCACGCCGCACATCCTCGCGCTCGACAACGAGCCCGCCGAAATCTCGGTCGGTGAGAACATCGCGCTGCAGCAAAACACGCTGGGCGGTCTGGGCAGTCTCGGCGGCCTGGGCGGCGCGGCCGGCGCCGCGGGCGCTGCGGGCCTCGGCGGTCTGGGCGGGTTCGGTGGTGGCGCGGCCCAGCGCCAGGACGTCGGCACGAAAATCAAGATCACGCCGCACCTCAACGAGTCGAACGAGGCCCGTCTCGACGTCACCGAAGAGATCAGCGAAGCGCAGGCCCCGCAGGGCGTGAACCAGGTCATTCCGATCACGAAGCGCACCGCCAACACCAAGCTGGTGGTGAAGGACCAGCAGACGGTCGTGATCGGCGGCTTGATGCGCAACCGCGTCGCACGCACGCAGACGAAGATTCCGCTCCTCGGCGACATCCCCGTGCTGGGCATGCTGTTTCGTCAGACCAAAGACGAGATGCAAAAGACCAACCTGATCTTGGTTCTCACGCCGTACATCATCCGCGAGCAAGACGATCTGCGCCGGGTGTTCGAGCGCAAGATGCAGGAGCGCCAGGAGTTCTTGGATCGCTTCTTCGTCTTCTCGGACACGCGCTACGAGGCGCCGAAAGACTACGGCCGCGCCAACGGACTGCTCGAGGACATCCGCCAGGCGTACACGCTGTCCGACGAGAAACGAAAGCTCGACGAGCTCACCCGCCCGCGCGAGCTGAAGGGCCACGACCCCCAGACGCCGCTGGAAATGCCGCTCGGTCCGAAGGGCTCGGCCGGCGGAGTCACTGGCGGCAGCAGCACGTCCACCAGCTCTGGCAGCAGCTCGGCTGGTTCGGACGGCGGCGGCAAGGACGGCGACGGCGCTCCGTCCACCGGTCGTCCCCCCATCAACGTCACGCCGCCCGCCCGCGCGGTCGATCGCGTGGAACGCTAGGAGGCTTCGTGCAAGAGCAGCGGTTCTTGGGAGAAATCGTCGAGCGGCGCTGCCAGATTCCAAAGGAGCGCATCGAGAGCCTGTACGCCATCCAGAAGGATCGCGGCGTGCATCTGTTCGACTTGCTCATCAACGGCAACGTCGTGTCCGAGAAAGACATCGCCAACGCGATGGGCGCGGAATCCGGCCTGCCCGTGGTGGCCGCCATCGACCCGAACAAAATCGCCACGTCGCTCGCCGTGCGCGTGCCGATCGGCTTCGCCAAGTCGCACCGAGTGCTCGTCATCGACGAGACCGACGAAGCGGTCACGGCGCTCATCGCCGATCCGTTCGACGTCGACGCCATCGACGACCTGCGCGTGCTGTTCGGCAAACCGGTCGACGTGCAAGTGGCCGGCGGCGAGAAGATCACCGACGCCATCAACCGCGTGTACGAGCGTGACGCGGGCGTCCGTGAGCTTGAAAGCGACAACGAAGAAGCCGACGAAGGCGCGGCCGACATCCTCGACTCCGACGACGACGCCCCGGTCATCCGCTGGGTCAACTCGCTGTTTCTCCAGGCCATGAAAGAGCGCGCGAGCGACATTCACATCGAGCCGGAAGAGAAAGAAGTGCTCGTGCGCTACCGCATCGATGGCGATCTGCACGTCGCTCGTCGTGCGCCGAGGGCATT
>JAYUXI010000496.1:0-3207 GCA_043753085.1 Myxococcales bacterium
ACCCCGGCGACGGCAGCCCGCGCTTGGGTAGGCTTCCGCCGCACTCGGCGACGCGGAGCTCGTAGACTTGCCCTGCATGGCGACACGCCCCACCGGCAACGGCCCCTCCCGCGGCCTCTACGAAGCCATCGTCACCGAGGCCCTGCAGCTCACGCTCGCCGAGCTCCCCGCGCGCTACGCCGTCGACCAAGCCGTGCTCCGCCCCGCGGAAGCCCCCGACCGCATTGCGCTCCACCTCTTCCGCATTCTGCGCCGCGTCGTCGCCGCCATGGCCCCCGACGCGCGCGTCGCCGAAGGGATCCGCCTCTCTCGCGCCCTCATCGACGTGCTCGCCGCGCTCCCCGGCGGGGCAGACGTCGCCGCCGACGCGCCCGTCCTCACGGCCCAGGTGCTCCGCGCCATCGCCGCGCGCCTTCCCGACGGCACGCCCGAGTCCTTCACTGCGCCGCTCACGCCGCTGCTCGACACCACGCTGCTCACCAACGCGCCCGGCGAGCCACGCCTCGACGCGCAGCTCGCCCGCGAAGTGCCATCCGCCGATCGCATCGACGTCGTCATGGCGTTCATCCGGCTCACCGGCATCCGGCCGCTGCGGCACGTGCTCCGCGCCCACTGCGACGCCGGCCGTGCCCTCCGCGTCCTCACGACCACGTACACCGGCTCGACCGAAGCCAAGGCACTCGACGAGCTGCGCGAGCTCGGCGGCGACGTGCGTGTCTCGTACGACATCAGCACGACGCGCTTGCACGCCAAGTCGTGGCTCTTCCACCGCGCCTCCGGTTTCTCCACCGCGTACATCGGCTCGTCCAACCTCACGCACTCCGCGCAGGTCACCGGCCTCGAATGGAACGTGCGCGTCTCCGGCGCGCGCAACCCCGACGTGGTCGACAAAGTGGCTGCCGTCTTCGAGAGCTACTGGCAAGGCGGCGACTTTTCGCCGTACGAAGCCGCCGAGTTCCTCGCGCGCACGGGCGCGCAGCGTAGCGCCAATACGTTGCAGCTCAGTCCCGTCGAGATCCGCCTCGAACCCTTCCAGGAGCGCCTCCTCGAGAAGATCGCCGTCGCCCGCGAGCAGGGGCACCACGCCAACCTCCTCGTGTCCGCCACCGGCACCGGCAAGACCGTGATGGCCGCCGTCGACTACGCGCGCCTGCGCGCCACCATACCCCGGGCCCGGTTGCTCTTCGTCGCGCACCGCGAGGAGATCCTCACGCAGAGTCGCGACACGTTTCGCCACGCGCTCCGCGACGGATCCTTCGGCGAGATGTGGGTCGGCGATCAGAAAAGCACGCGCTTCGATCACGTCTTCGCGTCGGTGCAGAGCCTGCACGCCGGCGCGCTCGCGCACCTCGATCCCGCGCACTTCGACGTCGTCATCGTCGACGAGTTCCACCACGCCGGCGCACCCACCTACAGCGCGCTCCTCAAGCACGTGAAGCCCACCGAGCTGCTCGGCCTCACTGCCACCCCGGAGCGCGCCGACGGCCTATCCATCCTCGACTGGTTCGGCGGCCGCATCGCCGCCGAGCTCCGGCTCTGGGACGCCATCGACCAGCACCGCCTCACCCCGTTCGCGTACTTCGGGATTCACGACAACCTCGATCTGCGCGCCATCCCGTGGAGCCGCGGCCGCGGCTACGATGCCGAAGGCCTCTCGAACGTCTACACCGGCAACGAAGCCTGGGCGCGCCTGGTTCTCAAGCAGCTCGAGGCGCACGTCGGCGATCCAATGCGCATGCAGGCGCTCGGCTTCTGCGTGAGTGTTGCGCACGCCGAGTTCATGGCCCGCATGTTCCGCGAGGCCGGCCTCGGCGCGATCGCCGTGTCGGCCGGCACTCCGGGTGAGGCGCGACGTCAGGCGCTCGACGATCTGCGCGCTCGCACGCTGCACGTCGTGTTTTCGGTCGATCTGTTCAACGAAGGCGTCGACGTGCCCGCGGTCGACACCCTGCTGCTATTGCGCCCCACCGACAGCGCCACGCTGTTTCTCCAGCAGCTCGGTCGTGGCTTGCGACGCAGCCACGGCAAGTCGATCTGCACCGTGCTCGACTTCGTCGGCCAGCACCGCCGCGAGTTCCGCTTCGACCGCAAGCTGCGCGCCTTGCTCGGCGGATCGCGGCAGGATCTCATCACGCAGATCGAGACCGGCTTTCCATATCTGCCGGCGGGCTGCCAGTTCGAGCTCGATCGCGTGTCAGCCGAAATCGTGCTCGGCAACGTGCGCGGCGCGGTGCCTTCGCAGTGGCGCCAGAAGGTCGACGAGCTGCGTGGTCTCGGCGGAGCGGTGCCGCTCGCTGCGTATCTGGAAGTCACTGGTCTCGAGCTGGACGACGTGTACCAGAGCAACCGCTCGTGGTCCGAGCTCCGAGAGGACGCGGGCGTCGCGCTGGGTGGGCAGGGGCCCAAGGAGAAACAGCTGCGTGCGGCTGCCGGGCGTCTCTTGCACGTGGACGACTCGCTGCGCCTCGACACATGGCGCCGGTGGCTGCGCGAAGAGGCGCCGCCTGCGCCCGGTACGGAGCACGACCGCCGGCTGCTGCGCATGCTGGTGGCGTCGATGCTCGGCAAGGCCGCCACCAAGGATCTCGCGCTGGACGAGGGCGCCGCGCTGTTGTGGGCGCACCCGGGGGTTCGGCAGGAGCTCGTCGAGCTGTTCGACGTGCTGGGCACGCGCATCGACCACGTGCACCGTCCGCTGTCGGAGCATCTGGACGTGCCCTTGCGAACGCATGCGCAATACACCCGCATCGAAATCTGGGCAGCGTTCGGCGTAGGCGAGGGCGCCAAGGTGGCGTCGTGGCAGAGCGGCGTGCACTACGTGGAATCTACACGCACAGACCTACTGGCGTTCACGCTCGACAAAACCAGCGGCGACTTCTCGCCCACCACGCGCTACCGCGACTATGCCATCAGCCGCGAGCTGGTGCACTGGGAGAGCCAATCTCTTACGCGCGCGGCCAGCACGACAGGCATACGGTACCAGCGGCACGAGGCGATCGGCACGCACGTGCTGCTGTTCGCCCGGCTACGCACCGACGATCGTGCGTTCTCGTGCCTGGGGCCGGCGCGCTACGTGTCGCACGAAGGCGAGCAGCCGATGGCGGTCACGTGGCGTCTCGACGTGCCGCTGCCGGGCGATGTGTTCGCGCAGTACGCGGCGGCTGTGGCGTAGGCATTTCGCGTGGACGGCTCGCTGACGGCTGCCGC
>JAYUXI010000497.1:0-3206 GCA_043753085.1 Myxococcales bacterium
TTCTCGAGATACGTGTCGAGCTCCTTCTTCAGCACTTCGGCGTCGCCGCCGGCGTGCTTGATCACGGCGGCCGTGGCGTCGTCGAACAGCAGCGCATACAGCAGGTGCTCCAGCGTGACGTACTCGTGGCGACGGCGCGCGGCTTCGTTGGCCGCCAGCGAAAGGGCGACTTCGACTTCGGGACTAATGCGCATGTTTGACCATCAATCCGGCTCCGCAGTGACGAGAAGGGGCATCCCGTGTTGTTTGGCGTGGTCCGTCACCTGGGCCACTTTGGTTTCGGCAACGTCGCGCGAATACACCCCAGCGACAGCGTTCCCTTTGGTGTGCACCGTCAACATGACGTGCAAGGCTTCGGAATCGTTCTTGTGGAAGAAGCGGCGCAGCACCTCGACGACGAACTCCATGGTGGTGTAGTCGTCGTTGTGGAAGAGCACCTTGTACTTCCGCGGGCGCTCGCTCTTCGGTTGCTCCTTGAGCTCACCCTCCTGCTTCGGATCCGCCACCGTTCCGCCGAAGGCAGGCGCTGCCCCGCGAAGCGGGATCACCGACACGGGGGGCGGTCGTATGTTCGGCATGCTTCCAATTTGCATCGCTCCGGGCCCAGTGCCAAGCGCCACGTACGGATTCGCCCGAAGCTCATGGGCCGCGCCGACTCGGCAACCGTGGACGCCAGCAGGGCCGTCCCCGTTCCGGTTCCCGTTTTCCCCGGGAAGCTGGTACTGCTCCCGCCATGTCGTCCGAACTTGCGATGCCCGGCACGAAGGCGGAAGTGCTTTCCAAGGATCAGTTGAAGGTGCGCCGCGCAGCCCCCACGGAGCCTACGGGTCCCGAGCGCTACAGCCGCGAAGAAGTGCGCGCACTCTACGACATGCCGTTGCTCCCGCTGCTCGACAAGGCCCGCGAGGTGCACCGTGCCCACCACCCGGACAACGAGGTGCAGCTCTGCACGCTGCTGTCGGTCAAGACCGGTGGCTGTCCCGAAGATTGCGCGTACTGCCCGCAGTCGTCGCACCACAGCACCAGCGTGGATCCGGAACGCATGCTCGACGTCGACGCCGTCTTGCAGAGCGCGCAGCGCGCCAAGGAGCTCGGTTCCACCCGCTTTTGCATGGGCGCCGCGTGGCGCGAGGTCAAAGACGGCCCCGCCTTCGACCGCGTGCTGAAGATGGTTCGCGGGGTGAAGGACATGGGCATGGAAGCGTGCGTGACGCTCGGCATGCTCTCGCCCGAACAAGCGGATCGGCTGAAGGAAGCCGGCCTCGACGCATACAACCACAACCTCGACACCAGCCGCGAAAACTACGGCTCGATCATCAAGACCCGCACCTTCGACGACCGCCTGCGCACGCTCCAGAACGTACGCAACGCCGGAATCACCGTGTGCTCGGGCGGAATCATCGGCATGGGCGAGAGCGACGACGACCGCTGCGAGATGCTGCGCACCCTGGCCAATCTCGAGCCGCAGCCCGAGAGCGTGCCGGTCAACGCGCTGGTGCCGGTCGAGGGCACCCCGCTCCAGAACGCGCCGCCGGTCGACCCGCTGGACCTGGTGCGTATGATCGCCGTCGCCCGCGTGCTCATGCCAAAAGCGCGGGTGCGTCTGTCGGCCGGTCGCGAGGGCATGACCCGCGAAGCCCAGCTGATGTGCATGCTGGCCGGCGCGAACTCGATCTTCTTCGGCGAGAAGCTGCTCACCACCCCGAACCCCGACGCCGATCAGGACTTGGCGCTGATCCGTGACGCGGGCCTCGTGCCGCAGGCGCCGTCCGTCTGACTCGGTTTGCCCGCCTTGCCCGCGGCGCGAAAAATGTCGGGCGCCCGGCTGGCCGATGCGCGCTACGGCGCCGGGAGCTGCAGCACCCGCCACACGAACGTGCGTGATGGCGCGCCGCCGCGAAACACGCGCACGCGCTCCTTGCTCAGCTGCTTGTATCCTGCAAGCGCTGCCGGCAACGGGCTGGTCCCTTTTCCGGCAAGGTCGCCGCCCACCGCGTCGACGTCCTCGAAGCGGTCGTCGGTGACCCACACCACCAGTGGCGCGCCCTCCCAGACGGCAGGCGCCCACGTGTCGAAGTCGTCGCGCTCGCGGGTCGCGCACCCGACCTCGAAGCGATGCTGCGGCAGCGCCAGCCGGATGCGCGCACACAAGGTCCAGTGAGGACCGACGAACACCGGCGTTACGCCCTCCTGACCGAGCTCCGTGGCGGTGTGCCGCAGGGCGTCCTGCAGGATGTTCTGCCCGAACAGCTCGCGAGAGATGTCGTTCTGGCGCTGCCCCTGCGAGATCCAGCGCGACGCCTGCGGCACCAGCACCCAGCCGTAGACCACGAGCGTGCAGACTGCAGCGAGTCCGAACGCGGCCCGCACCAGCCACGAAGCGCAGTAGCGCTCGAGCGTGGCTGCCTCGCCCGCGGAATCGGGATCACCGAACGCGGCGAACGCCAGAGGCACGAGCACTGGCGCCATCCAGTGTGGCTCGGCCTGGGGTGACAGCGCTGCCGCGAGCACGAGCAGCGCGCCCGGGATCACGATCAGCGCCGCCAGCTGGCGCGAGGCACCGCGCCGCACCGTGCGCCACGCGAACACGCCGATCAGCACTGCCAGGATAGGCGACAGGTAGAGCAACTGGCCGACGGTGGCCATGCCGAGGCCTTTGGCTACACCGAGCGCCGAGGGCGCCAGCCGGTGCGAGAGCATCGGAAAGCCGTGTTTGGCTTCGTGTACGGCCATCTCGACCGAAGGCGCCAGCCCGAGCCCGACGCCGACCCAGCCCGCCGTGCGGCTGCGTATACCGTGGGACGGACGCAGCCACGTGAAGGCCAGTGCAATCAGAAACGCGAACCCGGTGAGCTTGGCGAACCCCGCCAGCGCGAACAGCGCGCCGGCCGCGAGCATGTGCACGCTGCGGCGCTCCTCGCTGCGCTCGGCCCGGAGCGCAAAGCCCATGCCGCCCGTCAGACACAGCGCCAGCGGCCAGTCCGGCGTGAGCGCGAAGAGCCCTACCGACACGACGGGCACCAGCGCGAACCACAAGGCGATCAACGACGCGCGGTCGGCGTGGAGGCGTTTGCCGTCGGCGCCCTCTGGCGCGTGGCCGGCGGAGAAAAGTAGCGCCGCGCGCAGCAGCCACGGAAACAGCGACGCCGAGATGGCCGTGGCCGTGTGCACCGCGTGAGCGTCCGGCGGCTTGCCGAACATCGCGT
>JAYUXI010000498.1:0-3200 GCA_043753085.1 Myxococcales bacterium
CGAAACGGTCTCGCCGACGTGCGCGCGTCGGTCGCGGTGCTCCGCGAACCGGGTCCACCGCTCGCAAGCCTCGCCGCGGATCTTGCAGCCCTCGTCGGCGAAAGTCAGGCGAGCGGTCTCTCGGCTTCCCTGGCGGTCGAGGGGCAAGCAAGCGAAGTCTCGGCGAGGGTACGAGCCACGCTGTTTCGCACGGCCCAGGAGGGGCTCACCAACGTGCGCCGCCACGCGCCGGGTGCCACCGCGCGCCTCGAGCTCCGCTTCGGAGAGTGCGACATCGCCTTGGCGGTGCTCGCCCTTGGAGGTACCGTTCGGATTCGAACTGGCCTTGGCACGGGGCTCCACCTCCACGTACAGGTGCCAGGATGAGACCGATTCGCGTCGTGCTCGTCGACGACCAAAGCCTGTTTCGTGAGGGGATCCGCGTCATTCTCTCGATGTTCGACGACATTCGGGTAGTCGCCGAAGCAGAAGACGGAGTCGAGGCGCTGCACGTCTGCGCGGCCGCATCGCCCGACGTCGTGATCATGGACATGAAGATGCCGAAGCTGGACGGTGTGGCCCCGATCCGTCGGCTGCGGGCCATCTTGCCGTCGTGCCGCGTCGTCGCCCTCACGACCTTCGACGACGACGCGTACGTCCTCGAAGGATTGCGGGCTGGCGCGTGCGGCTACCTGCTGAAAGATGCATCGGGCGAACGCCTCGTCGAAGCCATTCGTGCGGCTGCGCGCGGTGAGTCGGTGCTGCAGCCCTCGGTGGCGACCAAGGTGCTCGCAGAGCTTGGGCGCGGAACACCCCGCGTGGCGGCACGCGCGGACTCGGCCGGACTCAGCACGAGAGAAAGCGAAGTGCTCCGCCTGGTGGCGCGCGGCCTTTCGAACAAGCAGATCGCGAGCACGCTGTTTCTCGCCGAGGGCACGGTAAAAAACCACCTCTCGAACATCTTCGTAAAGCTCGAGGTCGACGATCGGACCCGAGCCGCCTTGTTGGCCCACGAGCTCGGGCTGCTGTGACACCAGTTCGGGACTCGGCCTACGGACCCGTGACTGACGATCGTGACCTTTGGCACATGCACGGACCTTGGGCTCTTCGGCATGCTCGGTTCATCGCCGCTACCCCGGCGCGAGGAGAACCCCACGAAGAGAATTACCTTGTTTTCGTCGGCTGTCATCGTGTTCGCAGCCTGTTCGAGCCCGACCGACCCCCCGACTCGAGCGATTACCGATCCGCCCCCGTCTCCGTTCGACGCGGGCACTAGAATCGGGGACGCAACGGCGCCACCGACCGACGCTCCCGTTCCGCCAACGCCTGGGCAACACTCGCATTACCTGACCGCGGCGGACGGCACGCGCGTCGCGGTGACGGTGTGGCTGCCAGAGGCGGTAGCGGGCGCCAAGGTGGCGAGCATCGTTCGCTTCACCCGCTACTGGCGCGCCACCGACTACGCCGATCCCGCCGCGGCCGAGACCGACGTCTACGAGCAGCTACGGATGGCGTACCTGCAGCAAGGCTTCGCCTACGTTGCCGTCGACGCACGAGGCACCGGTGCGTCGTTCGGGGTCAACCCTGGCCCGTGGTCGGAGCTCGAACAGGCCGACGCACGGATGGTGCTGGATTGGATTGCCAGCGAGCCATGGTCGAGCGTACGCGCTTTCACCATCGGCACCAGCTACGATGGCAACACGGCCGTGCTCGCCGGGGCGCTCGGGCATCCAGCGCTCGCGGGTATCGTCGCTCGCTTCTACGACCACGATGCCTACGGCGGCGGCGTATTCCCCGGTGGCTTGTACAATGCAGGCTTCGTCGACGCGTGGATCGGCTACGCGTCGGCACTGGATCGCCACGACCTCTGCTCGCTGGCCACGATGTCCGGCATGCCGTGCGACGCGTATCGTGCACGCGTTCGCGGGCCGCTGCCGGTCGTCCTTGCCGACTTGCCTCTCGTCGTCGCCAGCCACGGTGCGAACCTGGACCTGGCCGCTGCGATGGCGAACGTGCAAACGCGGGACGATGCACTCGGCGGCACCGAGAGCCTCGAGTCGGTCTCTCCGTTCGCGAAACACGCGGCGATCACCGCGAACGCAGTGCCTATGCTGGTCACGGCAAGCTGGCTCGACGCAGGCACGGCCGCAGGTGCGCTCGACGGGTTTGCCGCATTCGGCAACCCGCAAACGGTGGTGATCGGCGCCTTCACGCACGGCGGCCAGGGTGACAACGATCCGCTCGGCACGCCACTACCGGCTGCCAATCCCTCCATAGAAGAGCAGTACATCGAGGCCATCACGTTCATGGCGCAGACAGCCGCAGGCGCGCCGCCGCCGGCAAGCTCGATTCGTTGCGTCACACTCGGCGAGCGCACCTGGCGGACCACGACCACCTGGCCGCCAGCGACGACCGTCGTGGAAAAGTTGTCGTTCGCGAGCGGCGCCGCGCTACGTCGCGAATCGAGCGTCGTCGACGCCGCCGGCGCTGATGTGTATCCGGTGAACCTGCAGGCGACCACCGGTACGAAAAACCGCTGGCTCACCCAACTGGGGGGCGAAGCCTCCGCGTACGGTGACCGTTCCGCGGAGGACGCACGTCTCTCGACATACACCACGGAGGTGCTCACCGAGAACATGCGCATCACGGGAACGCCGGTGGTTCGTCTGCGCCTCGCCGTCGACAAACCTGACGCAGGCGTGATCGTCTACCTGGAGGACGTCGATGCCAACGGCGTGAGTCGATACGTGACCGAGGGCGAGCTGCGCCTCGCGCTTCGCGCCGGTGGAGCGCCGGCGGTGGGCAGCGAGCGTGTCACGGGACGTACCTATCGGAGCGACACCGCCGCGCCGATGCCCCTGAACACGGCGACCGAGATCGTCATTCCGCTGCAGCCAACCTCGGCGCTGCTGCGGGCAGGACATCGTCTGCGTCTCGCCATTGCGGGCGCCGACGCAGGCACGTTCCGCAACGTGACTACCGTGGGCACGAACTTCACGATTGGACGCGGCGTGAGTGGCTCGGTGCTGGAGGTGCCGGTTGATCGCGCTCCGTAACGGTAGCGAAGCCCACCGGGGCTGCGTGATTCCTGCGTCTCGTCGCGGAACCGGAATCGAATTTCTGCATGATGCGGTCGACCCGGCAAATCGATGCCGGCCGGCCGGCGGCGAACCAAAGAAATCGCTGTTTTTCGCGGACCGGCGATGGCTCGGTATTTGCTT
>JAYUXI010000499.1:0-3198 GCA_043753085.1 Myxococcales bacterium
TCAGCTTCAGAGCCACCGTCCAGCCGTATCGCGCGTACATCGTACAGAATACCTCGGGACGCGCGGCCGTGCTCGAGGCCTGGGCAAGCTGCGCGGGTCCGCTCGACGACGCCTACCTGGCGCTGTACAAGCGAGGCGACATCCCCACTACCGAAGCGCAGCGCGAGCAGTGCTCGGGCAGGTTGTCCAACGGCGGCGCCTTTCCCTCGTTCACACCGGCGTACAACACGCAGAGCTCTGGATTTTGTCCGGGTTTGGTCAGCGGCAAGGGCGCGCAACCCATCGACGTCTGCGAGACCTGGGTCGCGTACATCCAGCAAGACACGACCACCGCAGGACATACGCCACCGCAAGCGCTGAACATCGATCTCTGGCCACAGTGAGCGGAGCATCGAGTGCCCGCGCACTGGCTGCGCGTGTCCTGTTGCGCGTCGAACAAGACGGATCGTACGCGGCCGCGGCGCTTTCGTCCGCGCTCGAAAGCGACAAGAACGTCTCACCGCAAGATCGCGCCCTCGCCACGGAGCTCACCTACGGCGTGCTCCGCGTGCGACTCGGCTTGCTCGCGGAGCTGGAGCACCTGCTGCACCGCGGAGCCCCTGGCAAGCTCGACGCCCTTGCGCGCACACACCTGCTGCTCGGCCTCTACCAGTTTCTGTTTCTCGACCGCGTGCCGGCCTTCGCCGCCACCAGCGAAGCCGTGAAGCTCGTGACCGAAGCCCGCGGCGCGCGCCTCGGTGGTTTCGTGAACGCGTTGCTCCGGCGGGCGCTCCGCGAGATCGAATCGCCGGGCGCAGCGCCAGGTGCGGTGAAGGCCAAGGCGCTGGCGCGCGTCGCGTGGGCGAGCATGCCCGACTGGCTGCGGCAGGCGCTGGCGCGCAGCCTCGGCAAGGAGCTTGCGCGCGCCTTCTGCGTGGACGCGCTGCAGGTGCCGCCGAGCTCGGTCGCCGTGCTCGACCCTGCCCTGCGCGGCGCCTGGATCGCCGAGCACGCCGGGCTCCACGGCCACGCATCCCCGTGGTCCGTGCACGGCGTCAACCTCGCCACGTCGGCGGCTCTCGCCGATCTGCCAGGATTCGGGCGCTCTTTTTACGTGCAGGAAGAGGGCTCGCAGGCCTTGGCACTCGCCCTTGCGGTGCAGCCGGGCGAGCGCGTACTCGACACGTGCGCAGGGCGCGGCCAGAAGACGGCGCTGCTGGCGTACGCAGGGCCGCGCGAGGTCGTCGCCACCGATCTACACGAGGCCAAGCTCGCCGAGCTCGCGGCACGCTTCGAACGTCACGGGCTGCCCGCGCCGACCTGCGCGGCCGTCGATTGGTCGCGTGGGCCGGGCAGCGTCACGGGCACCTTCGACGCCATCCTGGTCGATGCACCCTGCACTGGAATCGGCACACTGCGGCGCCGGCCAGACCTTCTGCTGCGACGCGAGCCCACCGATCTCGAGCGCCTGCCCGCGCTGCAGCGGGCCATCCTCGGCAACGCGGCGCGGCTGCTGGCACCGGGCGGGCGCCTCGTCTACGCCGTGTGCAGCGTACTTTCGGAGGAGGGCTCTGCCGTGGTCGACGCCGTGCTCGCGGACGACAGCTCGTTGCAATGTACATCTTGTGCGAGACTCTTGCCCACACAGCACGGCACCGACGGCTACTTCTTCGCCGTGATCGTCAAGTTGATGCCAGCTGCGGCGCAAAACCTGTCGATCCCGGCGAACTAGAGACGCGGCCATCGCGCGAAACCCACGGCGCACTCTGGTCATGGGCGTGGCCCTGCGCTAAGGCCCGACCACGATGTCTATCGACGTGACCATGCCGCAGCTCGGCGAAAGCGTAACCGAGGGAACCATCACCAAGTGGCACGCCAAAGCGGGCGACGCGGTCACCAAAGACCAGCCCTTGGTCGAGGTCGCCACGGACAAGACCGACACGGTGCTCGTGGCTCCGGCCAACGGCACCCTCGGTTCGATCGCCGTGCAAGAGGGCGAGACCGTCGGCGTCGGCACACTGCTCGGCGTGGTCGAAGAAGGTGCCGCGGCGCCCAAGGCAGACGAGCCCGCCGAGGCAGCGCCGAAGGCCCAGACACAGCCCCCAGCCGAACTGGCAGACGCCAAGCCCGAGGCTACGGATGCCGGCGGCGGCAAGAGCGCCACGGGCGCCGCGCTGGCCAGCCCGAACGTGCGGCAGACCGCCCGCGAAGAGGGCGTGGACCTCGGCGGCGTGCAGGGCACCGGCGAGCGGGGCCGCGTCACCCTCGACGACGTGGTCCGCGCCAAGGCTGCGCCGCCTGCCGCTCCGCCTGCCGCAGCTCCGTTGCAAGCCGCCGCTGCGCCGACGCCTGACGCCGCGCCGCAAGCCGCGGCTCCGTTGCAAGCCGCCGCTCCGTCGCGTGCGCGGGAAGTCCAGCAGCTGCTCACGGGCTCGTTCCCGCAGCCGAACGTGGGCTACGGCTCGTTCAAGGTGCCGCAGTACCGCCCGAAAGACGGCGACCAGGTCGTGCCCTTCTCGCGTCGCCGCCGCATCACGGCCGACCACATGGTTTACTCGAAGGTCACGGCGCCGCACGTCGTCACCGTGGCCGAGGTCGACCTGCACAAGACCGCGCGCCTCCGCGAAGCCAACAAGGACCGCTACAAGAAGGAAGGCCTCGGCCTCACCATGCTGGCGTTCGTCACGGCCGCCACGGCGCGCGCCCTGCGTGAGTTCCCGAACATGAACTCGCGCGTGCTGGATGGCTCGTACGTTCTTCTCAAGGACGTGAACGTGGGCGTGGCGGTGAACTCGCCGGACGGCCTGGTGGTTCCAGTGGTCCGCCGCGCCGACGAGCTCGGCGTGCGCGGCATCGTCCGCAGCATCGACGATCTCGCCAAGCGCGCCAAGACCGGCAAGATCGTCATCGACGACCTCGCCGGCGCCTCGTTTTCCTTGTCGAACCCCGGCCTCAAAGGCAACCTCTTCGGCGGCGCGATCATCAACCAGCCCAACGTCGGCATCCTCCGTGTCGGCGAGATCAAAAAGCGCGTCGTCGTGCTCGAAGACAAAGACGGCGACGATCAGATGGTGATCCACCCGGTCATGTTCATGGCGCTGTCGTACGACCACCGCGTGGTCGACGGCGTCGAAGCCAACGGCTTCTTGTGGCGTGTCACCGAGCTGCTCGAAGACGGCGACTTCGACGTCTGAGCCAGTACGCCACCGCTGCCACGCC
>JAYUXI010000500.1:0-7832 GCA_043753085.1 Myxococcales bacterium
GTGCCGCGTCCTGTCCGGCTTCTGCCTTTTCGGCCACGAGCTGCACGAGCCGCTCGGCCACGGCCATGACAGCGAGCGCCACCACCGAATCGGGCGCGGTCTTCACCACCGGGGTGCCCTTGTCGCCCCACTCGCGAACCTGCGGGTCGATCGGCAGCTGACCGAGCAGCGGAGACTTCGAGAAATCCGCAATGGCCTGGCCGCCGCCCTTGCCGAAGAGCTCGATGCGCACGCCCGCGGTATCGATGATACCAGCTCATGTTCTCGACCACGCCGAGGATCGGGATGCCGACCTTTTCGCACATCGACACGCTCTTGTAGACGTCGTCCGTGGCAACCGCTTGGGGCGTCGTGACGACGACGGCGCCGGTGATGCCCACGTTTTGCGACAGCGTGATGGCCACGTCGCCGGTGCCTGGGGGCAGGTCGAGGACGAGAAAGTCGAGCTCGCCCCAGAACACGTCTTTCAAGAATTGCGTGAGGGCTACATGCAACATCGGGCCGCGCCAGATCACGGCGCTCTTGGAGTCCTCGAGCAAGAAGCCGATCGACATGCATTTGATGCCGAAGCGCTCGAGCGCGAGGATGTGTGTGCCGTCGCTTACGGGGCGGCCGGAGATGCCGAGCATGGTCGGGATCGACGGGCCGTAGATGTCGGCGTCCAGCAGGCCGACGCGGTGGTGCTGGCGCGCGAGTGCGAGCGCGAGGTTGGTGGCCACGGTGCTCTTGCCCACGCCGGAGCGGCAAGGAGCACGACATTCTTCACCGCCGGGATTGGGTCATCCGGACCAATGGGACGGGCCACACCGAGCGCTTCACTCATGGGCCGTGGTTTAAACCACAATCGCACGGGGCGCGACGCCCTGCGTCGATCGGCCGAGCTCGTGTTTGGCTCGGGTTTGCGGGCCCTCTACCCCTTCTTCGGCACGTAGGTCACGTGGGGCAAGCCTTCGAAGTGTGCGTCGCAGGTAAGCAACGCAGCATCGTTCTCGAGAGCGGTCGCGTAGACGACCGCGTCGGCAGTGGCCAGCCCGTGCTCGCGATGCAGGTCTACCGCCCGGAGCGCGAGGCGGGTGTCGAGCGGAACGACGATGCACTTCTGCGTGAATGCGATTACCTCGTCGGTGCGCTCTTCGTCGGTCTCGCAGAGGAGCCATTTGGCCAGCTCCAGCTGTATGATCGTCGGCACGATCCAGGCCTCGCGCGGTGGAAGCAAGCGCTGCACGCGTTTGCCGATAGGCCCACCGATCAGCCACTCGACCCACGCGGACGTGTCGACCACGGTGCCCATCAATATCGATCGCCTCGGTCGCGGTATCCCGTGGCCTTGGCGCCCTTCGCGATCCCGGCGAGGTCGGCCGCTTTGGGTACTGGCATGAGCAGAACACCTTTTCCCTTGGGCAGAAACACGAGCTCCTGCCCGGCGTCCCAATGCTGCTCGTCACGGATCACTTTGGGCACCGAAATCTGGAATTTGCTCGAAAGCGTCGCGGTAGCGGCCATACTCTTACCCATAGAGCATCGATACAGGAGAGGGAAGAGCAACGGGCGCGTAAGTAAATCAAGCGTGTTCTCGGGGCAAGGGCGTGGTGGAGTGTTGCGGGCGCGTTTTGGTGCGCAGGGCGCACCGCCGCCTTGGCACGGACCGGCGAGCGCCCCGTCGGGTCTCGCCATCGCGCTGGCGCTTCTGGCGCGGCGGCGGCGCTACTCCACCACCACCTGATCGCCGGCGCTGCGACCAAAGGTCTCCGGCGCATACATCTCCTCGGCCTTTGCCGGCGGCACCACGAAGCTGCCCGGAGTCGTGGCACGTGCGGTGTACACGTATTCATGGGTACCCGCCCACAGCATGGAGGTGAACGCCTCGGCTCTTTCGTCGCGCAAGTTCTCGTGCTCGTACCAGGTGCTCGTCCAGTACTCGTGCGGCTTCTCGTTGCGATCGACCGGGATCGCCGGCGTGCCCAGCAGCGACGCATTCTGCGCTTCGAAGCCAGCTGGCATCGGATCGACCAGGGCCACGTGATGGCGCTCGCTGGTTGCCACCATCGAGATCCGCACCCGCACCAGGGTCCCAACTTTGACGTGCCACACGCCCTTGTCGTCACGCGTGATGGAGCCGCCGGGCGTGGCTGCCTCGTAGCGGCGTAGGACGGAGAAGCCGCGCTCGAGGGGCGGCAGCCGCAGATCCGAGGGCGCATAGCGCAAGCCGACGCGATAGTAGAGTCGACCGGCGCCCTCTTTCTGCACGACCAGCGTGCTGGCCCCGAGGGCCGCGAGGTCCGCCATGGGCACCGACGTTTCCACCCGGTCGGTGTTGTAGCCGCGGAAGGTATGCTCGCTGGCGGCCTTGTCGCCGAGCCACACCCGGGCCACGAAGCTGGGCGTCACGTTTTCGAATTTGCGGAAGTACGCGTCGAGCGCGAGGAGGACGAAGGCGTCCTCTTGCGTGTTTTGCCAGTGGCCTTTTTTTCGATTGCCGAGCAGCCCGGCCACGACCTTGGGGATCAGCGGGTTTTGCGGTTGGGTTTCGATCAGCGCCAGCAGCACGAGCGCGTCGCTGCGGTGCGTGGACGAGAGGACCAGATAGTCGGACTCGCCGTAGCTGCTGGTGAAGTGCGCCGCGCCCGAGGTCTCGACGGCGCGATTCTCGAAGTGCTTCTGGATGTCCGCGGCGATGCCCTGCGTGCCGGGATTCCCCGCGAGCGTTGGCAGCAGCCAGGCCAAGCTCTCGATCGGAGCCTGCTCGAGCGGAGTCTCGCGCGCCAAGCTCGCGGCTAGCTCGGGATTGGGAGCGCCCAAGCGACGCAACACGAAAAGCGCATACGCGCGCAGTGAGCGACGCGCTTCGGGTCCGTAGTAGCTGGGGATGTAGCTGTCGATACGGACCAGATACTGCTGGACCGACGCCAGCATGTCGAGATCGACCGGGTAGCCCTTCTGCTTTGCCGTGGACAGCGCGAATGCAACATGCACGGAAAGGTACGGCCACGCGTCGCGCACCCAGAACCCGAAGCCGCCGTTGGATTTGTCCTGACGCCCGGCCAGCAGCTTCAGATCTTTCGCGACGCTGGCGTTCAGCGCATCGGCCGAGGGCAGCTCGGAGCTGGCGAAGGCCTTCATCATGTCGCGCAGCGTGCTCACGGCGAGCACGCGCGACGCGAGCTGCTCGTTGCACTCGAACGGATACCGCGTGAGGTTCAGCATGGCATCCGAGAGCGCAAACAGCGCCGTCGAGGACGTGGAGATGTCGAGCCCGCCCCAGTTCTTGTCGATGCTGTCTGGAATGCGTACGGCCTGACCAACTACGTCTTCCTTTGGTTCATCCAGGTTGCCGTAGGTGGCGAACGCTTCGGTCGTGCCCGGCGTCCAGACCGGCAGCTCGACGTGCGCGGCGTCTGTGAACTCGGCCGCGCCAGGCTCGGTGGCGGCGACCGCGAAATCGAAGTGGGCGGTTCCCGGCATGGCTGCGGCCGCCGGCATGCGCACCTCGACGCGATCCCCCGCCGCCACCGCAAACGTGCGCCCCAGCGACTCGGCGAACGTTGCGTTGCTGGCGCGCCCTGCAATCGAGACCTGGACCGGCTGGTCGCTCTGATTCTGGACGATCACGGGCAGCTCGAAGCGATCGCCGTAGTTCAAAAAGCGCGGCGCCGAGGGGCGCACCGTGATCGGTTGGCGCAACGTGAGGGTGGACTCGCCCTTGCCGAACGAGCGCTCGGTATCCCAGGCGACCGCCATGATGCGGAACCGCGACGTGCTGTCGGGCATCTTCACCGTGAGCTGCGCGTGACCTGCCGCATCGGTCTTCACTCGCCCTTCGTAGAATGCCAGTGCCGCGAAGTTGCTACGCAGCCGGATGGCCGGCGACTGTTTCCATGGATCGCTCGGCGCGTTAGAAAGCAGGCCGATCATGCCGAATTCTGCGGCGCCCATCTTGTTGGCGTCCGTCGCGACCGCGGACGTGGGCTTGGATGGCGCCGCAGTCGCCTGGCCGGGACGCATGCTCGGTGCCGGTGCGCGCGCCGCGCCACTGCCGAAACCTTGGCCGGAACCATGACCGATGGTGCCGATGTTGCCGAGCCCGATGCCCTCGCCTCGACCACCGCCTCCCTCGCCCATACCGGACAAGCCGAGGCCGGCAGCTCCGAACGTATCCCCCACATCCCGGCCCCACGGCGCCGTGGGCGCGTTCGGATCCCGACCCTCCCCGTCGCTCGCGGCGAAGATGCGCCGCAGCTGGTCGCCGCGCGCCAGGCTGACGTAGCTGCGTAGATCGCGCGAGATCGAGAGCCTACCCACGTCATTGTAAAATGCATCCATTGGATTGCGCAGCGTGTAGCCGGTGAGCGCCAGGATGCTCTCGTCGACGACGAACACGGCCGCTTCGACGGGGCCCTTCGAAGCGCCGGTGACGTCGATCGTGATGGTCGCGTCGGCCCCAGGGCGCAGCACCGGCTCTTTGCCGCCGACGAGGACCTTCAGCTCGCGATCGGTTGGCGGCACCGCCAGATGGATCTCGCTCTCGGACCACGCCGGTTGCGGTGGCGCCTTGGCATCGATCTCGCCGTGCTCGTCGCGGCGTGGCTCGGAGCCGACCATCGACACGCGCAGCAAGAGACCGGGCGCGTCGCCCGGCAATACCGGCACGTCGAGCGTTTGCGTAGTCGACTCGATGGCGAAACGCTGCTCGCGCGGCGCGGCGCCGCCAACGACCTCGAGCAAGGCGATGGCCGGTGCGAAGCGCGATTTGATGAGGAGCTCGGCATGATCACCGGGCGCGTACTTGTCCTTGTCGAGCTCGAGCTCGAGGCGGCTGGCGCGCAGATCGCGTTCGGCGCCGTGGCCCGCACCGAGCGCCCAGAGGTACAACGTGGTGCGGCTCAGGCGGCCCTTGTCGTCGGTGACCTCGGCCACGACGAAGTAGCGACCGCCGCCACGCGTGGCCAGCGAGCAGGCCTTGGGTGCGGCGGCGTCGCGCGAGACGAAATCGCACTCGGCCACGTCGACGTCGTGCTCGACCCACTCGCCCTTGATTTGCTCGCTCTCCACGCGGTTGCTGCGCAGATGCACGTGCCTGCCTGCCACCAGCACGCCCTCCAGATCGGTGGCGATCACGTCTAGCTCGATTGGATCACCCGCTTTCACGAACGGCTTGCCGAGCTTGAGACCGGCGTAGACACGTGCAGGATGCACGAGCATCGTGGTACTGGCCGACCAGGTCTGCGAGTTCATGTCGTGCACGTCTGCTGCGAGCGACAACGTCATCGGGTACGGCTCGCCACTGCCGTCGAAGTCGACGCGCATGCGATGCGTACCCGCGAGGTCGGTGCGGCCCTTCCACACGGCCTCGTGTGCTGGCTCGTAGCTCTGCGCGTACCACCCGAAGGAGTACACCTCGTTCTTGCCGAACTTGTAGTCCGAGCGATTCGGCGGCGAAAACGCCGCGGTTTGCCGCGTGACGCGCCAATCGGTCTCGGCGGCGCGCACGCCACCGCCGGAGTAGTACACCGCCTTGGCGGCGGCCACCCCGAACTCGCCGACCACGAGCGGTCCCGGCTCGACCTCCGCGCTGACCTCGAACTCGGGGCGGCGGAACTCCTGGATCTCGAAGCGCTCGTTGCCGAGGTAGTCGTTGCCGAGGCCGGAAAACAGCACCGAGGCGGCGCCGAGATTGGCGTTGTCGGGCAGCACGAAGCTCACGAAGAGTCCGCCATGATCGTCGGAGGTGGCCCCGCCCTTCGCGATCTGCGCGCCGCGG
Organism: Myxococcales bacterium; assembly: GCA_043753085.1. Taxonomy (GTDB): domain Bacteria; phylum Myxococcota_A; class Polyangia; order Polyangiales; family Polyangiaceae; genus JAYUXI01. The sequence goes on from JAYUXI010000500.1 coordinate 5,759, forward strand.
GCATCACTCACGACGTACGAGATGGCCGCTCCCACCAGTCGCGGGGGGAGGCTCACGTCGCCGCCGCGGCGCTGGCCGAGCGACCGCAAGAGACCCTTGATGCGTACGGTCTCGCCCGGCTTGTACAGCTCTCGATCGTCGAACGTGAAGAGCGACGTCTCGGCCTCGCTGCCCCCCTTGTTGCCATACAGGCCAGGTACGAACGCCGAGTCTTCACCGCGCCGGGCCACGAGGATGCCGTCCGGCCTCTGTCCCGGTACGGGGCCGCCAATACGAGCGTTGCCGTCCGTGCCGGTGGTGGCTGCGTAGCCTGTGCCGAGCACCGAGAACGTGACGCCCGCGAGCGGCTCGGCGCGCTGCAGACCGGTGGCCAGGAGGGAAAGCCCACCGTCGCCGGCTTCGAACGAGCTGATCCCGATGCGGGTAACTTGCACCCATTCGTGGAGAAACTGCGTGAAGCGAGTTTTTTCGTGCCAGACCTTCGGCTGGACCAGCACGATGACCTGCCCGACGTCCCCGTGGAGGGCGGGCGCGAGGTCGATGAGCGTCTCGCTGACGTCGTCGAGAACGCCGTCGGTCACGAGATCTCGGTCCACCACCACCGTGCCTGGCGGATTCGGCAACTTCGCGTACTCGCCCAGAGACAGCAGCTTCTCTTGCCAGGTCTGCGTGAACGCCACGAAGCGGCCGTAGTCTTCGGGGCCAACGCGAATGACGCGCACGCGCGACGGCGCGAGGTTGGTCGAAAAGAGCGAGTAGGCCGGCTTGCCGTTACCGGGGCTGGTGGCCAGGGTGCCGGGATCGGCCACGCTCATTTGCTTGCCGCCGAGGATGTTTGGCTCGAACGGGCTCACGTTGAACGACTTCACGATGTCTGTGCCGAGCGTCTGTCCCCACCGGTCGCGGATGCTCTTCGCGAACGTGACCGTGTACCGCGTGTTGGCCTTCCAGTGCGCCCAGACGTCCACGTTGCCACTGCTCACGGCGACGCGCAGATTCGTTGGCGCGGGCTCGACCTTGACCATGCTCTTGTCGAACGTCTTCGAGTCGATCGGGTTGGAGAAGGTGGCGTCGAACGAGGAGTTCGGGCGACAGGCGTCGACCTGGCAGGCAACGCGCTCGATCGTGAGATTGCCGTAGGTGCGGAACGACCATCGTTGTGGCTCGGTGGTGGCGCGCGGCCCCTCGAGGGAGGACAGACCGGCCGGGAACTCGACGACGAAGCGCGATGCTGACGGCAGCGGGGCGCGTGGCTTGAACACCAGCACGCGGTCTTTGCCCTTGCGTTCGATCGCTTCGATGCGATCGCGCAAGGACGGCTCCGCTTGGATCTCGGCAGACGTGGCCAGACGCACCGGCCTTTTGCGGCCAACGCCGTCGGCCGGATCGTCGTCGACTTCGAGCTCCACCGCGGCGAGAAACTTGGCGGTATCGATGCGCTGATCGAACTCGGCCACGAGCACCGGCGACCTTCCGACGTTGTCTTCGCGACTGTGGTCGACCAGTTTCACGGTGGGTGTGCTGAAGACGAAGCGCTCGGCGTGATCGGTTTTTGCGCCCGAGAGGCTGCGCGTACCCGCTGGGATCTCGACCACGTACTCGGTCGACTTCGGGAACTCCTTGTCCGGCTGGAACGCGAGGGTCTGTGTACCAAGCCAACGAAAGCTGCCTTCGGGCTTCGGCGTAAGCGTGAGCGGCGGCGTCTTGCCAGCGAGCTCGCCTTGCGTGCTGAGCTCCACCATCGGCTGACTGAAGGTCACCGACACATTCGGCGCGTGCTCGACGTCGCCCTCGGGGGCTTTGCGGGTCACCGTGAGGGCTCCCGTCGGGACGGTGGGCACGGGCGCCACCGTCGGTGGTGGAAACGATTCGGCCACGGTGCGGCCAGGACGCGGCGCCGGCAGCGACGCTTGCCGCAACGCGAAGCTGGCGGCCAGGGCGGGCGCGCTCGCGGCGGGGGGCGGCAGGCGCGCGAGCAGCGCCGCGGTCTCCGCTTCACCGAGTGGCTTGCCCTTCACGGTGGTGCGGGCCTCCGGTTTCTCGGGATCGGCGTCGCTCAAGTGGAAGCCGAGGC
>JAYUXI010000501.1:0-18112 GCA_043753085.1 Myxococcales bacterium
TCCAGCAGGTTCTCGAAGCAGCCACGGTACTTGAACAGATTGTAGCCGAGCTGCATCGAGTTGCCGTGGGAGTCGGCCAACTCGGGGTGCTTCACGTTGCCTTCGGCATAGAGGACCAACAACTCTGGGTTGGCGCCGAGGATGCGATCCACGAAAGCAGTGGCCCCCTCGTCGACCAGATCCAGCTTGCCGTTGCCGTTGGTGTCTTCGTACGCGACGAGAAAGCCGAAACCAAGGCGCAGGTCGCGTGGGCCGTCGTCGAAATCGAAGTCGGTCGGTATGGGTCCGCTGCCACCTTGCGACGGACTCGATGGAGTGCTCTCGGGCGGGCCTGCCGGCGCGTTGTCGTCGTCTCCTCGGCCGGGTGTCAGCATGGCGATCGCAGGCGGCGGCGCGGTGAGGGCGAGCTTGAATTTCGACGGGAACACGGGCTCGACCTCTACCTCTTGGGCGACCGTGAAGCCGCCGCGCTCCTGCGCGCTTTGCCACAGCACCGCGATGCGAATGCTGGACGGTGTGTCGATGGCCTGCGCGTTGGTGAGCTGGCCCTGGATAGTCGCAAGCTGTGCAGGATTTTCTCCGTCGGACAACGTGCCGCAGGCAGTGAGGGCAGCGAGCAAAGCGGGTGCGCAGCAAGAAATTAGTCGGTGCATCGGAAGTCTCCTTGGGTGTAGCAGCAGTCCTGCCCTCACGACGCTCCCAGTGGCCCACGCTGTAAACCCTTGCCGAACGATTTGTCGCGCAGATACGCCTCCAGCCGAGTGCGCTCCGCGTCGTCGAGAGCTCGCTCGTAGACCAAGGTCTCGCCGATTTTGGCCACGAAAGTAGGCCAGACCAGCACCTTCGGATCGGGCTCGCCGTCGCGACAGTCTGGCGCTAGCTGCCGACACGAATGCAGCCGTGTTCTCCAGCTTCTGGACCGGCGAGGGCAGTGTGATGGTGAAGACCGGCAGCACGTCAGTGGCGGTTGCGGATGCGCCGTAGGCGGCTGGCATGCCATACGCCATGGGGGGTGGGCCGGAACGTGCACAATACAATCGCCACGAACGTCCTTGCCGCGCTCCAGGCCCAGCTGCGCGGTTACATGCCGGCCGCACCCGCCCAACGAGACGTTTCAGGACCAGCCGGCTGTCGTGGTGGAAGTACTTTCGGAGTCGACCCGTCGGCTCGACGAGGGTGAGAAACGCGAGGGGTACCTGGCCCTCCCCTCGGTCGAGCACTATTTGCTGATCGACAGCGAACTCCGGAAGGTCGTGTGCTTTCGGCGCTCGGCGGCGGGTTTCGTCCGCGAGGTGTACACTGAGCCGAACGCGGTGATTGCGCTCGAATCGATCCGTGCCGAGCTGCCGCTGGCCGATATCTACGAGAACGTCGACCTCGACGCGAGCCTCGAAGGACTCGGCTCACAGGGCTGACCATTCCTCCCAACGGCTTGCTATGGCCCGCAGCGCGCGTCGCTCGGCCAACCGGAGCGTGCCGCACCCAGTTGTCCGGCAACTCGGCCAGGAGCCGTTTCCGGAACACCGGCGCATCGACGGTGATGGTATGCCGGGGCGTTGCGAGCTGGTGCAGATCGGGGCGAATCATCTCGTGCGCGATGGCGCGCCCGAGGTCGTCCGGTGGCGACCAAAGGCCACGCATCCTACGAGCCATGACCTTTGCCTGCAGCGCTGCTGCGGGCTAGATGCAGCCGAGGGGCTGGAAAAGTCCGATGAAACAGAGGTCCTAGGACGCCTCGGGAATCATCTTCAGGCAGAGCGGAACGGGTCCCGCAGACCGATCGATTGGCGCAGAGTCAAAAAAGGGCGATGAGCAGCAGGCGGTGGTTCACGTCGGCATCGACGAAAAGGCCATCCGCAAGCGACACAAGTGATTCACCGTCGTTCGAGCAGCGCGCGGAGGTGCAGGCCGTGGCCGTGGACATGTGGCCGGCGTTCTTCTCGTCGACCAAGAAGCTTCTTCCCGACGGCGAGAACAAGATCGTCTTCGACCGGTTCCATACTATGCAGCATGCAAACAAGTGCGTCGACGACGTCCGGCGCAGCGAGCACTTCAAGCTTCTCGGCGAGGATGACCGCAAACTGGAAAAGTCGCGCTGGCTCTGGTTCCACGCGCAGGAGAATGTGCCTGCGAAGTACACGGAAAAGTTCGCGACGTTGCGGCGCATCACCCTGTCGACCGGCGAGGCCTGGCTGCTCGAAGAAGATCTGCGCTGGCTCTGGAAGCAGCCGAGCCTCGACACCGGCAAGGCCTTTGCCAAGCGCTGGCTCCGCTGGGCCAAGCGACCGGCGCTCCGGCCCGTGCAGAAGCTTGCCTCGCTCGTCAAAAGCCACCTGCCGAACATCCTGTAGCCCGGGCGGCGTGGCGCTGCCCGCGGACGCGAGCGTGCTAGCCATGATCGAACGCCACGTACGTGCGCACGCGCGGGCCACTTCGGCGCTGGCCACAGCAGCGTTCCGCGGGCACGAGTCTTGCCACTGTGCGGCTTATGGCAATCCGTACCCGGTCGAGCGTCTCGAGCACTGGCGCACGGAGAGCTCCTCGCTCCAGCCCCACCTGGCTGGGGTTTGCCGCGGGGCTCGGCCTCTGCGGCGCCTTCGGCAGTGCCTGCGGCGAAACTTCCGCGACCGACGGATCGGCTAGCGCAAACGCCGGCGCCACGCCGGGAAGCGACGGTCCCGCCGTGCCGCTCGCACCGCGCCCGGACGCGAGCGTCGCGGCGGTGCCTGCCGAGCCGCCGCTGGCATTGCCGCCTGCGAGTACAACCCTCGTGTTGCCGGCTGCGCCCACGGCGGAGGAAACGCTGGCCGCGGCGTTGCTGCAAGACTGGATGCGGCGCGCGGCACGCTCGACCGAAGGCTTCCCGATCGTTGCCGAGCCCGCTGCGCCCGCCGCCGGCGTCTTGATCATGATCGGCGCGACCGCGCGGCAAACCGTCACGGATCTGCAAATCCTCGACGAGGACGGCATTGTCCTGCGACGTCGGGATCGGGTGATCACCCTGACTGGCGGCGCGCGGCGCGGCGTGTACTTGGCCGCTGTGCGCTTTCTCGATGTCGAGTGCGGCGTTCGCTTCTATTTGCCGGGTGACGACTTCACGTCGCTGCCCGCGGATCCAGCGCTGGCGGCGCGCGGCGCCGACGTACGCGAGAACCCGCGGATCCGCTCATCCCTGGTGACTGGGATCGCCGGCATCGGCGGTGAGGGGCCGCCCGGCGAGGGCGAGTGGTCGCGCCGCAACGGCCTCGACAACCGGCGCCGCGGCGGTTCGCACCAACACAACATCGACGATGTGTTTCCCAAGGACGTGTTCGCGGCGCGCTTTCCTTCGCTGTTCGGCCAGAACGGGATCCCATGCTTTTCCGACTCGAGCGCGCTCGAAGCCGGCGAAGAATCGGCGCGCAGCTACTTTGCGGCAAACCCGGATCACGAGTATCTCGCGTTCAGCGTAAACGATACTTCGGATCGCTGTGAGCGCGATCCTGCCGACGACGCGGCGTACTCCGCCGTGTACTGGGGCTTCATGAACGCGCTGGCGGCGCGGCTGCAACCGACGTTCCCAGAGAAACGTCTGCTCGGTCTGGCCTACGCCGGCGTGCGCGTCGCGCCGACGGCAAAGCTGCACCCGAACGTGGTCGTGTTCACCAATCTGCACGTCTCCGAGCTCGAGGCCGACCAGTTGCTCGCGCCGGGCGGGGCGCTGGCGTCGTGGACCGCGGTGGCCAGTCACTACGGCAATCACGAGTGGGCGTTTGGCATGGGCTTTTTGATCCCGAGAATCTACACCGGATACTTCGAGCGCTTCCTGGATACGGCCAGCACCGCCGGGGTCGACATGGGCTACCACCACACCGAGGCCTATCCGAACTACGGCCTGGATGGCCCCAAGCTCTATGTGATGGGCCAGAGCCTGTGGGGAACCACCGAGCCGGATCTCGCATGGACCAAGCTCACCGCCGACTTGTTCGGCGCGGCCGGTCCCTCGATGCGCGAGTACTTCGGAATTCTCGAGCAGGTGTGGACGCAGTGGGACAATGTCGAGGGGCCGGAGCGAAAGCTGTATGGGTGGGGCAACCAGTTCACGTCGACGCCGGTGTCGCTCGCCCTGTTCCGATCCGCGCGCGCGGCGATGGACCGCGGCCTGGCCGCCGAGCCGGATCCTGCGGTGCAGGCGCGCATCGGGTTGTTCTCGAAGACCTTTGCGTTGAGCGAGCGCCTGGTCGAGCAGGCCGCGCGGGGCACCGCGGCGCCCGGCTTCATCGACGAAACCATGCAGTACTTGGAGACGCAGCTCATCCCCGACAAGCGGACCCTGTTTCGACGCAGCGACGACGCCCTGCGCGCAGACGTGGCCGGCGCACTGGCGGCGGTGACGCAGGGCAAGCCCGCTCCATGATTCGCAGCGTCAATACAGAGATCTCACGAAAACAATCACCCGGAGAATGATCATTATGCCCCCTCGAAGTCGTCCGTTGCGTTCGTTTTCAAGAGCCGTCGTGAGCGCGTCAGTCGTTGCGGTCGTGCTCGCGGCGTGCTCGTCCGAATATGCGCCCCTGACGCCGCTGGCAGACTCGCCTGACGCGAACGCTGCGGGGGGCAGGTCGTCTTCGAGCTCGGGCGCCGCAGGCGGCCTCCCCGATGCACGCCCGGTGGATGCTGGAATGGACGCGTCGACGTCTGCCTCATCCACCTCGTCGTCGAGCGGTCAGGCCCCCGACGCCGCGGCGCCTCTTCCCGTCCTTACCTTGACCGGCTGGCGGGGATACTACAACTCTGGTGCGACGCGCGATTCCGTCGTTCTGGGTACTACTACATCCAACTTTGTCGTCGAGCCTCCTCTCGCCGACGGCGCACTAGCTGGCGTATACGCTCGGCTGTACATCACCGATGGTTTCGTGGGACCCGTCGACCTGAGCCAACTTCGGTTGGATGATCTTGGGCCCTTCCAACTCGAGCCCCCTACCAATTATATCGACCCGACAAGGCCTAGCTTCATTCCAGCCCGTGGTGTTCTCGACATCCACGAAGTCCAAACTCCTACTGACTTCTCTGCTCGCGGACGCCTGCGCGCCAGCTATCGCGACATCGTGCTCGTGGAGCTCACGTACGACGCCGCGGGGACCGTATCGGTATTGCCGGGCGGCCGCAGCCTTGCAGTCGCGGATGGCTTCGTCGACGTGTCCCCGTGACGGACAGATGCCGACCGCGCGCGCGTGCCGACGGAAGGCGGCCGCGCAAACGGTGGTTCATGAGCAACGCCCACGGCACGCTGCACGCTGCAAAGCCAGAACGAGTGCACACCTGCCTCGGATGCGCTTTGCCTGCTGGCCGAGCGTTTCGATTCGCCCGGTGAGAGTGCAGCTGGTTGTGCGTTTCTTCGCGAGATCGGCGAGTGCATGTGTCCCACGCCGCCCGCGCCACCTCCTTCGGGTTTCGTGTGCAACGACGCGAGCCCTGCTGAGCCCGTCTCCTTCGAAGGCGAATTGCGCTGGTGCGAGCCCGCGCCGCATCACTTCTGCCTACTTGCCGGTGCAACGTCGTTCCCGGCGTTTCAAGGTTGCGTGAGCGAGTTCGGCGATCCAGGGGGGATGTGTTGGTGCCCCGCTCCGCCGGCGCCCAAGCCGTATCCTGAAGACGCAGACGGTGGCTGAGGTCCAACGCGCCGCACGTGATGTACGCCCACCGCTCTCGAGTACTTCGTCTCTTCCCGGAAACATATTCCAATGCGCGTGCGTGAAAGTTGTTTCCTGCTCGTGGCGTTTGGGTGCAACTCGACGCCGACGGCGCCAGCGCCCGCGGCGGCCGCCAGCTCTCCTGAAGTCCCGCCGGCCTCGCTGACGGCAATCGCTGGCGCGCACCCAGAGCGCGCTGCAGCGTCGTTCACGCGGCGGCTGGCGGCGGCGACTGCCGATGGCCAGTCCGGCAACTTCTGTGTGTCGCCGTCGAGCCTGCATGCCGCTTTGGCCATGGTGCGTGCCGGCGCGCGTGGAGAGACCGAACGAGAACTGTCCGCATTGCTTGGATCCGTCGACGACGAAGCGCGCGGGTTCGGCGTCGACGCTGGGACCGAGTACTCCGTGCCGACCGTGCGGGTCGGCAATCGCGTGTTCGTGCAGCGCGGCGCGCCACTGCTGCCGGCGTATCTCGAGCAGCTGCGCGTGCAGTACGGGGCGCAGCCGGTCAGCCTCGATTTCGCGACGCAGCCCGAGCGCAGTCGCATCGCGATCAACGACTTCGTTGCAAGTGCGACGGAGCGCATGATTGGCACCATGCTCGCCGTTCCCTTGCCAACAGCGACGCGCTTGGCGGTAATGAGCGCAGTTTTCTTTCGCGCACCGTGGACCGTACCCTTCGCCATCACCGCCACGGCGAACGAATCGTTCACGACCGCGACCGGAACGATACCGACGCCCATGATGCACGCCACGGCAGCGCGTCCACTCGGAACCACCGCCGAGGCCGACTGGGTCGAGCTTCGCTACGGAGATCCGCGCGCGAGCTTGGAGTACGCAATGCTGCTTGCGGTTCCAAAGCAGGATCTTGGGTTGCCCGCGCTGGAGCGGACGCTGCGCGACACGGCGCTGGATCCGTGGGACACCGCCCGCCGCGAGCAGCCGGTCGACTTGGCGCTACCGCGGTTCCGTATCGAATCGGAGCTATCGTTGACGGCCATTCTGGCGGCGCTCGGCGTCCACCGCCTGTTTTCGCCAGCGACCGCCGACCTCTCCGGCATCGACGGCACTCGTTCCTTGTACCTTGACCAGGTCAAACAGCGCACGCTGATCGAGGTAGACGAGAAAGGCACCGAAGCGGGTGCGGCCACGGTGATCGCCGCGAAGATTGGAGCGGCCTACGCAGAGCCCGTCGTGGTCCGCGCCGACCATCCATTCTTGTTCTTCATCCGGCACATACCGACGCGCACCACACTGTTTTGGGGCCGCGTCGTGCGGCCCGGTGGCCCATGACCGCGCGCGTCGCAGAGGTGCGGTGTACAGTCGTCCTGGTTCCGAGCAAGGCGCGCGGGCGAGAACCACGCGCGTCGCCCATCGACGTCAGCTCAAACTGCATGATCGGGCGCTGCGTTCGTTCATGCGGCGGGGCCTGGTAGTGCGAGTGCCGAAGCTGCAACGGAATCCCGCTCAGCCTGCTGCAATGCACGCTCGCGGCCGAAAGCCAGCGCTTTGCACTGGCGGGGCCCACTCGGTCAAGGGCGGCGCGCCTCTTGCTCAGAGCAGTGTATGAACCACATCGGTGTACGATTCCTGGCCTGCGGCGCTTTCCTGTGCGCGGCAATGGCAAGTGCCGCGCTCGGCTGCGGCAGCGATTATGAAGCGCTTGCCCCCACCGCCGACACGCTACCGCCAGCTCCGAGCGGCGGCTCCGGCTCCGGCAGTAGCTCCAGCTCCGGTGGGGGCTCCAGCTCGGGTGGGGGCTCCAGCTCGGGTGGCACGCCATCCCCGCAAGCGGACTTCGAGATCCTCACGCAGGGCACTTTCGACAACTTCGCACTCACCGCCAACGCCACGCACGCGTACTTCAGCATGAACGATGGTGCGGTTGCGCGCTGCGAGCTGCCGGCCTGCGCTGCACTCCAGATCATCGTGGCCGCGCGCCCGTCCGGTGGCGCCCAGACACTGCGCCTGTATCAGAACAAGCTCTACTACCTTCACAAACGACCCTCCGTCGACGGTGGAGGCAACGAATTCTGGCGCGCCGAGCTCGACGGCTCGTCGCAGACTCTGCTCAGGACTTGGTTTGTGGGTCAGCTCGACGCCATCGACGATCCGTCGAGCCTCACCATTCAGGACGGCGCGCTGTTCATTGGCCACCGCATCGACTGGCCCGGCCCTCATGAGTATGGCTCTCACTACGTCCTGGTCCAAGACGGCAACGTCTCGGAAGGATGGTCAATGTACCGCAACACGCCCGAGTCGCGCAGCTGGCAGACCCGCGGTGGCGGAGTGCACTACATGGCCGAGTCGGTGCAGGCCACCTTGTTCCGGAGAGGGGGCGGCTCCGGCGACCTCAACATCCCGACGCCCGGCAATGTTGCGGGACTCGTCAGCGTCGGCGGCAGCATCTTCGTGCTCGCCAACAATGCGATCTACAGCTGCCCGGCACTGGACTGCAACGTCACAAACCTTGCTGCCGTCGTCGCCGCCGAACCCGATGTTCAATTGAGCCGCCTGACCGCGTTCGGTGCCGAGGTGGCCTGGCTGCGCTCATCCGTTGCCGGAACCAAGGTGGCCCGTTGCGCGGCCGCCGCGTGTACGCCGAAAGTCCACTCGCCCACCTTCAACAATCCGGACATGTCGTTGCCTGGCGTCGCGCTCACCGACGACGGCACGGACCTGCTGGCGTACGGCAGGCTCAACGGGAACTCGGTGCTGGTGAAGCTGCGTCCCCTTCCGTAGTTTGCCGGCCTCCGTTGTCGAAGGCTCGAGCCCATGGCAATCTTCAGCGGCCGCGTGGCGCGTCGGTCGCTTGCGGCGCGCTTTACGAGTGCGCCGGTTATGGGCTCTCGACACGGATGGAGTTGGGAGTACGCAGCGCGGGCCGGCACACGCAGCGCATTCTATTCGGCACGGTCACCGCGCGCACCGGGCCGATTGCAGGAAAGCCGCGCGGCGCTCGACCCGCCAAGCGAATCACGGTTCGGGGCAGTGCTGCTTTTGCAGCATGGATACCCCTTCGGCTTTCCTCTTCGTAAAGTCGGACCACGCGACATAGAGCTCTTCGCCGGCGCTTGCGAGCTCGGCATCGCGGTGGTTGCCGACCTCGCTCACCGCGGTACGGTCCGCGACTGGCAACGGGGTGGCAGCCGCGATCAGGCTGGAGAGCGGAAGAAAGCCAAGCTGAATGCGGCCCTTCGAGCCACCGTCACCGTTCGTCCAAGCGAGTGCGAGCCGGCCGGCCGCGGGACTCAACGCGGGCGCGAAGACGTTCTCTGACCCTTGCCCGACGTCTAGCTCGCGCGTCCAGAGTGTTGCCGCGCTTCCAACTTGTGCAATATACAGCTTGTAAGGATCGTGGGCAGACGCTCGCGCAGCCCACGACGTATATGCGTGTTGGCCCACGAAGGCGACGGCGGGTGCGCCAACATCTGTTGCGCGCCCGACGAGAAACGGCGCGCCGTCCTTCTTGCCGTTCGCGTCGAGCCACACTCCGTGCAGCTCGCTGTCTAGGCGAAACATTGCGAAGCCACGTGATGCCTCGCTGGTGGACGCAACGGCGGCGACGAAGGGTTTGGCCGGAGAGCTCGGGGTGCCGCGAAAAAGCAACTCGGTCACCGGTGAGGAGCCAGCGAAGGATAGCGTCCGCACCGATCGGGGCAGCCCCTTTGTGTCTGCGCCAGCGTACGCGTCGCATGCGTAGAAGTTCGCACAGGGTGCCTCGGCGCCGCCGAGTACTGCCACCAACCTGCGAAGCATCGCCCACTTCCGGATCGTCGAGTTGCTGCCAGGTTACCAGGGCGCCTTCTGCGTTGGCGGCCACCCGCAAGTTGCCGAGTGATCCATAGGCATGTCTTCGGCCAAGAGAGCCCGTATGCACCACTCGGCATGCTGGTGTCGTGGGTACGCCTGCAGCGCGCGTGGGACGAAGCAACGCGAGGGGGGCGGACGGCGCGGTGGCCGACTGAACCGGAGCGGCTGGCAACCGCCCCAAATTCGACGACGGGCTCGCTGTGTGACGGGCTCCGCACGCGGAAAGAGCGAAGACGTAGAGGGCAGTACGGGGCAGACGCATAGATGTCATGGGCCCGAACGCGCCCTGCCGAGCAAGTTATTCCACGGCAGACCCAAGCCGCGCGAGTTCAAGCGCGTAGGTGAATCAAGCGAGTTTTCGGGCCAACGCGGATGGAGGGCAGCGCTCGGTGGTTTGGGTCGGCGGTGCGGATGAACCGTAGCACGTGTCGCATGACAGATACTGCCGCAGGAGCATATCGCGTGCGCCTGCGGCGGCATGATCAGCGCCGCGCCGCCGCCACGCGTCGGGGACCAAACGCACTACGCGCCAGGCTTCTACGCGCACGTCGTCGTCGTCGTCGACTTCGGCACCGAAGGCCGTCAGGCGGCTCAGATGCACTCGCGGCTCCTCGGCCACGATCGCAGCCAGGTTCGCCGAGCTGCAGTCGAGCGCCGGGCATGAGTAGATCGCGTCGTTGGCGAGAAGCACGATCTTGCCGTCGGCGCTCACGAGCCCCGCGACGGAGCCCGGAGTTACGGTCGCGTCGCGGCCTCGAAATAGAAGGGGGGTCCTGGCGGATCGACGAAGTGACCGAACGTGAGCGCTCCGTCGTCGATGCGGAGGGCGGACCAGTCGACCACGCCGTCAATCCTGCCGACCGACTGCAGGAGCGTCTGCGCAGCCCGTGAGCTCGCAGCGGCCGATCGCACCATCGGGCATGCTGAGGTAGGCGTGGGTCGCGTTCGCCGTCACGTAGGCGTTGTCGAAGGTAGCTTGCGCAAGCACTTCGAAGTCGACGGGCGCCACTGGCTCGCCGCCGCCGGAGCTCGAAGCGCCCGAGCTGGAGCCGCTGCCCGAGCCCCCACCTGCGCCCGTGCTGGAGCCTCCGCCGGAGCTCGTGGCGCCACCCGGCTTGGCGGTCGAGCCACCGCCTGCAGGGGGCGGCAGTCCCGGGTCGACCTGGAGCAACGCGTCATCGCTGCTTCCGCAGCCGCACAGCGTTGCCATCACCGCGGCCGCGCCGTCCATTGCGCACCGTCTCCGTGTAAGTGTCATGCCCGGTGCGGCACAAAAGGCATGCCGGCGGCGTTTGCTGCGAACTTGTCGCGCTCGCACCGTGCCCCGGTCGCATCGCGGACCGCGCAGCCGTAACCCATATGATCGAGCGCAGCATGTGTGCGCGTTCGGGCGGTCAGGGTTACGTGCAGCGGCGTGGGCGATAGAGCTGATGCAGCGGCGTGGGCGATAGAGCTGATGCGGCGCGGAACATGCTACGGCATCGCGATGGGAACTACTCCGAGCCGCGTCGTCGTGAGGCCGGCGCCGGACACGATCCGGTCGGTATGGGTGGTCGCGTTTTCGATCGCTCTCTCCGCGAAACCCGCAGCAGCGTGCATGTCCTTCTATGAGCTCAACCAACCCATGCCGCCGCTCGTCGCAGAGCGCGCGTTGGTCGCATTCGACGAAGCCTCGCATCGCGAGCACCTGGTGCGCAGCGTGCTCTTCGCCGACACTCCCGGCGCGATCGGGCCACCACGTCCGATCGGCTTCGTGGTGCCGACGCCAAGCATCCCCGAAGTCGCGGAAGCGGATCCGCAGCTTTTTGACCGACTCGAGGAATTCGGCAAGCCGGCGCAGATCACGCGCACTGTCCATCCGATACGATGGTCGCTGCTGACGCGCAGCAGCGATGACGCGAGAGCGATCGTCGTCGCTCCTCAAGCGGTCGAGGCGTTGAGTACCGCTCACGTGGCGGGATACGACGCCGTGTCTCTCCGCGCCGACGATCCGGCCGTACTCTCGCGGTGGCTGCGCGAGCATGGCTTCGTGGACCGCGTGAGTACGGCGGCGTGGCTCGCGCCGTACGTGCAGAAGCGCTGGATCCTCACCGCGTTTCGGTTTGCGCCATCGGCCGCGGAGCGCGGCGGCGGCGTGCGCTCCAAGGCGATCCGACTGAGCTTCGACACCCCGATGGCAGTCTGGCCCTACCGCGAGCCCAGTGATGCGCCGGTTCCGAGCGCACGTTCGCTGCGCTTGTTCGTAGTCTCCACGTCGGCTCGCGAGGCGCGTTCCGAAGACGGTCGCGTCGTGGGAGAGTGCGAGTTTTTGGGTGAGTTGCCGCCATCGATACTGAACGATGCGGCGCCGGATCTGCACGGACCCCTGTGGCTCACCACGCTGCACGACTCGACCCTGATCCGCAGCGGCGGCGATCTCACATTTCTGGAGGCGTCGGATTCGATGCCGTACCAACGTACCGAGGTGGTGCAGCGGGTGCGACCAATCCCGGTGCCGCTCGAGCTGTTGGTGCCGACGGGGCTTGTCAGTGCTGCGATGATCGTGCTGACGCGTCGCAAACGTCTCCGTACGTTGCCCTGAGGGCGGCATACGATACTCACTCTTCAAAAGCCCCAGCTGCTCCGCTCCTTCAGCGGCGCGCGGCCGCCGCTGGGATTGCGTCCGCCAGAACGAATGAACGAGCCCGTGCCGTTCGGTGGTGGAGCAGTCGCGGCGGATTTCAGATCCTCTCGCGTGAAACTCACTGCCGTGGGGGCGTGGGACGGTTGTGATCCTCGGCGACCACCGCATAGGTGACCATTCGGTGCTCGTAGTACGGCTGCGTGCATTCGTAGCGACCCCAGGCAAAGCGAGTGTCGGTGGCGACCGAGCGGGTACGTTCGAACTCGGCCTCGGTACGTTTCGCATCCAGGTCGTTGCGATCAAAACCGTCGAGCAGGTACGCGCGCTGGGGCAGCAGCTCGCCATCGAGCCAGAACGGCCGACCCCTAGCCCACGAGCTGCCCGGGACCGGCCCTCGCCGTTTGTGAGGCGTTCGGGACGGAACGCCCGTGGGCGCGCCCGATCGGCGGACGGCTGCAGTATGCCTCGCGGCCCAGCGTGCACCGGTGCGGCGGCGTGCTGGGCCGGCGTGGCTCGACCTGCGTTGGACGCGCAGCCCATCGCGGACGCGAGTGCAGCGAGGAACAACCCCGACACGACAGCACGTCAATAGGACCACGTGGGGTAGGTCTTCATGTCGCGTACTTCAGCGAGATGCGTGCATACCGCGGCTTGGCGAGAACGGTGCACTTCGTCCGTCATTGCCACCGTATGTCTCCCACGCGATGTGTTCGCAACCGTTGGCTTTGGCGGGCGAGGGCCCACGTAAGCGGCGTGCGACGCCATGACCGGGTGCTACGTTCGTGCATCCGGCGCCGATGCCCGTGACGGCGGCGCACGCATCGCCTCGGTCTCACCGGCGTTGGGCGTACCGTTCCGCGTGCTCGATCATCGACTTCGCAGTCCGCGTGCGCAGTCGTTGTCGTTCGCGTCGAGGTAGACGACCTCGGTAGCAACCAAAAGCGCTTTCCAGCCGTCCAGGTGCCCGTATTGCTCGCCCTCCTCCCCGTAAGCCATGCCGGTGATGCGGACGCGATCGGCGTGCACCTCGGCATCCGGCGCCTGCGCAGCCGGCTCGCACCGCAGCACAACGTCAAACAACTCCTGCACCCAAAGTGGCCCGATCTGAGAAAACTCGAAGCCTTGCTGCCATGTACCCACGATCTGCACGTAGCGGCCGTACGGTCCGACCCGCCCCACCAAGTTTTCGGGTGCGACCCGCTCGGGCGTTGGCCACGAGAGCGGTGTCAGCGAAGAGACTTCCAGCCGCATGCCGCGGGCGTCGAGCATGTACGTGGCGACGACGCGCAGCGGGGGACGCAGGCCTTTGGGAAGCGGCCGGAGCGTTCCGGCAGCGAGAACCAGGCGCCAGTCGCCGATGTCGTACTCGCCCGACCTTGGATAGCTCGAGTGCTCCGCGTCCAAGAGATTTTCGTACAGGTCCACGGCGAGCAAGCGCCCGGTCCATTCCGGATGCATGACCACGTCGATGGCTCGCATGGGTGGGCCGATGGGTGCCAGCCGCGTGGCCGGCGACAGCGGGGACTCGGGGTCCGCGCGACACGACAGAAGGACGAGGGCCGCCAAAAGGAACCCGGCCCGGCGCGACTCAAGGGAGAGATACGAGGCGACTGTCGTCGCGGCCGGGGCCTTGGTGGACGGTTCGAACGACGACTTCATCTCGTGCTTGGAGTTCCCCTCCACCGAAAGGTTTCATCGGTGCCGTGCTTTTCGCCTGGGCAACGTTGCCCCAGCGTGTTCCGCATGGGCCTTAGAAGCAGTACCCTCCCGTCGTGATGAACGACGACGACGACGAACGGTCCACGGTGTTGCGCTACCGCTTCGATCCAACCCGCGAAGGATCGGTCCACTACCGCGCCCAGGTGCTGGAGGGCGAAGATGCTGGCTCCGAGCTTGAGCTTGAGCTTGAGACTGGAGCTCGTGTGCTGGTCGGCCAAGGCAGTGGCTGTGAAGTCCGTCTTCGCGACCGCTCCGTATCCCGCCGCCACGCCGCTCTCGAGCTGCGCGACGACGGCCTCCTGCTGACCGATGAGCGCAGCACCAACGGGACCTGGGTCAACGGCGTGCGCGTGCAAGCAGCCTTCGTACAAGACGGCGATCGCATCAAGCTGGGCAGCGTGGTGTTGCAGCTCACCTCGGGGGAGCACCGCGTCAAGGCCATGTCGCGGGAGATGTCGTTCGGCGGCCTTGTCGGCGCGAGCACCGAGATCCGGCGCTTGCATCCACTCTTCCATCGTCTCGCCACGTCCGACGTTGCCGTCATCATCGAAGGCGAGACGGGCACCGGCAAAGAGGCGCTGGCAGAAAGCATCCATGCGAAAGGGCCCCGCGCTGCCGGTCCCTTCGTGGTCTTCGACTGCACCGCCGTTCCGGCCAATTTGCTCGAGTCCGAGTTGTTTGGTCATGAGCGCGGCGCCTTCACCGGCGCCATCGCTGCGCGCAAGGGCGTGTTCGAGCAAGCCGAAGGCGGCACGTTGCTCATCGATGAGATCGGCGATCTGGCGCTGGACCTGCAGCCGAAGCTGCTGCGCGTACTGGAGCGTGGCGAGCTGCGCCGCCTCGGCGGGGAACGCACGCTGAAGCCTGACGTGCGCGTCCTCGCCGCAACGCGGCGCGATCTCGACCAGGAAGTTGCAAAGGGACGATTTCGCGACGATCTCTATCATCGCTTGTCGGTAGTGCGGGTCGAGCTGCCGCCGTTACGACGGCGCCGCGGCGACATCGCGCTGCTCGCCACGCACTTTTGTACGCAACTCGGCGGCGACGCGCGCGCCCTCGATGTCGAGCTGCTCAAGCGGTGGGAGGACTCGCCCTGGCCGGGCAACGTGCGTGAGCTGCGCAACGCGGTGGCGCGGCATCTGGCGATCGGCGATGTGTTCGCACCGCCGCCGTCGTCGGCCACGACCGTCGCTCCCG
Organism: Myxococcales bacterium; assembly: GCA_043753085.1. GTDB lineage: Bacteria > Myxococcota_A > Polyangia > Polyangiales > Polyangiaceae > JAYUXI01. Next base: position 15,025 of record JAYUXI010000501.1, read on the forward strand.
CCGCCGATCTTTACACCGCCATTCTCGAGGACCACCCGTCATGGCCGCGCGCACGCGACCGCGTCGTCGATGAGTTTCGGCAACGGTACGTCGCTGACGCACTGCAACGCAACGGTGGCAACGTGGCGCAAGCCGCGAAGTCCTCGGGCATCGCCTTGCGCTACTTCCAGGCGCTGCGCGCCCGCGACGCGCCGCGATGAACCTCGTGGGACGCGCGCAGCTGCCACCTGTAGTGCGAGGTGCGCCACGAACCCAAGAAAGGCGCCGCTTCGCACGGCGCTTCGGGATCGACAAGCGCCGGTGTCGGCAGTGGTGATACGATCGGAAAATGGTACGGGCGCGACGCCAATCGAGTGCGGTCTTCTTCACGGCTTGCCTCGCCGTTCAGGCCATCGCTTCGAGCGCCGCTGCCGCCGACTACGACGGCGAGGCGACGCGCGCCTTCCTCGCGGGCGCCGCGGCTTTCAAGCAGGGTGACTACCTTGCGGCCGCCGCCGAGTTCGAGCGCGCGGACCGCATCGCTCCTCATCCGAAGCCGCGCTACAACGCTGCGATTGCCTGGCTTCGTGCTGGCAACGATTTGCGTGCCGCGACGACGTTCGATGCGGTGCTGCGCGATCCCGCTACCGATGCCGGCAAACGCGGCGAGGCATCCGAGCAGCTTCGCGCGCTCGACCGACGCGTACCGCCGGTCGACGTCGTTGGTCCCGCCGGGTCCGTAGTGCTGTTCGAAGGCAGCGAACAATCCCCTCCGGTGCGTCTGCGCGCGGCCGCGGGCGAGCATCGCATCTCGCTGCGCTACTCCAGCGGACGCCTCGCCGAGCGCGTGATTCGCTTCGAGCCGAGCGTCACGCGGACCCTCGATTTCCTCGCCGGACTCGACGCGCCCACGAGGGTCGTGGTCGTGCGCACGTCCGCAGCACCAGCGCCCCCGCTGCTGCGCCGAAAAGTCTGGACGCCCGGCTTCGTTGCCGCGGGTGTCGCGCTGGCCTCGGGAGGACTCGCCGTCGTACTGGGCACGCAGGCACTGGCAGCGCGAGACGACTTCGAAGACTCGCAGCGTCGCGATGCCGATGCACGCGCCCGTGCTGCAGCGTACCGGACGTGGACCAACGCCGCGTGGGTTGGAGCGGGCGCCTTCGCGGTCGCGTCGGCGGTTTTGTTCGTGGTACCACCCACACGCCCGGTGCGCATCGGTGTGCGTGCCGCAGGTCTCCTCGTCGAAGGACGGTTTTGAGCGCTGGCGGTACCCCCCTTGATCATGCCGGTTACCCTCACTCTGTGGGCCGGTATGAATTGATTCTGCCGATTGCGTCCGGCGGAATGGCTACGGTGTACCTTGCACGAATTCGCGGCGCGGACGGCTTCGAGCGCAAGGTTGCTTTGAAGCTGACCCACGCGCACCTGCGCAACGAGCCCGAGTTTCACGACACCCTCATCGAAGAGGCCAAGTTGGTGGGCCGAATTGCACATCCCAACGTGGTCGCTGCGCTCGATGCAGGGAGGGATGCAAACGGCGTGTATCTGGTGATGGACTACGTCGAGGGGGACACCTTCTCCTCGCTGCAGAAAATCAGCGCGCGCAATGGTACCGTCATGCCGCGCCGCATCGGCGCACGGATCTTGCTCGATGCATTGGCTGGCTTGCACGCTGCCCACGAGCTGCGCGATTCCACGGGCCAAGCCCTGCAGCTGGTGCATCGCGACTTCACCCCGCAGAACTTGCTCGTTGGTGTGGATGGCCTGACTCGCCTAGCCGACTTCGGTGTCGCCAAGGCGGTCACCCAGCTGACCCACACCAGCACGGGCCTCGTAAAGGGCAAGCTTTCGTACATGGCGCCGGAGCAAGCGCGGGCGCAACCACTGGACCGCCGCTGCGACGTGTGGGCCGCGGGTGTCGTCGCATGGGAGTTCTTCGCGCAACGTCGGCTCTTCTATGTTGGCAACGATGCGGCCACGCTACTACGCATCATGTCGGGCGAGATCCCGTCGCTGCACACGGAGTCCGGTGTTGCCGTCGCGATCTCTGCTGCCATCGACGGCGCGCTCCGGTCGCCGCTCGAAGAGCGCTACGCAACCGCCGCGGCCTTCCGCGAAACTCTCCTGGCCGCATGCTCTGCCGCCGACGGCATCGCCGACCACGACGAGGTGGCAGCTTTTGCTCGGGCAGTGCTGCATGACAAACTCGCCTCGCGTAGCCGTCAAGCCGACGAGATCGTGGAGCTACGCGGCAAGCTCGCGCACCTGGCCGCAGATTTGCGCCCCGTCGTCGAGAGCCCGAGCGGACCCGTACCTTTGTCGCGCCAGACCATGACTGATCTCGCGCTTGAACCGAGCAACGCCATGGGCGTCAAGACCTCTCGGCCGCGTCGCGTCGCGCTGTTGGGGGGGGCGCTGTTGATCGGGCTAGCAGCTCTCGTCGTGGCGCCCAGGGCGTGGCGCGATCCGAGCCGAGTGGCAGTGAGCACGATGCGGAGCCGCTCCATCATCGCGCCTGCCGTTGCGTCCACGTCCACGCTTTCGATGCAACCGGTGCAGTCGGCGCCACCGGGCCAGATGGTACTCCTCCGCGCCAACGTGCCGATCGCTGCAGCTTCGCTCGACGGTCTCGAGTTCGAAGGCGGCAGAGCCAGCCGGGAGATCCGGCTGTACCTTCCGCACGCATCGCATCAGCGCACCGTGCTGGTGCGGTCTCTCGATGGGCGCCGCATCGAAGCGAGCCTCATGGCGGGAGCAACGCACCTCGATGTGCATTTCCCTACCGGTCGCCGACCGTCCGTGGATCACTCTGCTCCGCAGATCGATCCAGAGCCGCCCTAGCTCGTACAGCACTCAAGAGCTCGACGCTCTCTAGGAAATCCGTCCGCATCCAGCGCGACGCGCCCGCGCAGCCTTCGCCATGGCGCACCCTCGGCATCGTCGTCGTCGTGCTCGCTGCGCTCGGCGGCGCGGCGGCCCTCGTCGGGCCCAAGTTGGTGGGCAGCGTCTTTAAGCCCGAGGTAAAGGTCACCGAGATCCTCAGCATCTCGCCCGCGCAGGCCTCGGTCGACGTCACCAGCACCGGCTACGTCGTGCCGCAGTCCAACGC
>JAYUXI010000502.1:0-3185 GCA_043753085.1 Myxococcales bacterium
AACGCCTCTGCGGCGGCCAGCTGCTTGGCATCGTCGCGAACGAGGAGCCGAACCAGCACGTTAGTGTCAACGGCGCGCATGCCGCGCTCTGACGTGGGAAACGACGCCGGCGTCGAGCTCTTCGAGCGAACGCGGACGCGGCGGCTTGGAAAAAAGGGCTTGGAAAAGATCTTCCGAGGTGTGGGCGCCGGCGCGCCGGACCGAGATGCGATCGTCTTGGACCGTCCACTCGAGCACCGAGCCCGGCACCAATGCGAGGCGCTCGCGTACGGCGACGGGTACGGAGATCTGCCCCTGCGCCGTGAGTCTGGATTGAGCGAGCCTGATCGAAGGAAGAGTACCACGGTAATGTGAAGTGGCACCCGCTCAGGTGTGATGCGTGGCGTGCTCGGCGAGCTTCGTTTCGAGGTTTTCCGCACGGTGATAGCCGCGCTCGGTGATCAGAGCGGGGTTGGCCCGCACTCTGTCGAGATCGACGCCAAGCGTGACGAGCCCGCACGCGTCGATCCGATCGTGTAGGCGCGCCTGACTCATCGACAGAACCTTCATGGCGAGCAGCTCTTCGCTCCGCGCGGTCGGCACGGCCGCTGCGTCCGGAAGGTCGAGCGGTGTGGCTCGATCGACGATCTCCGCTTCGATGCCGCAGCTCGCGAACAGGAGGTCGACCACGGCCCCTTCTGGCGACCGAAGGCGAACGGTGGAGAGTCGCCCGCGTTGCTCGTGCTCCACCGTGGCCAGCGCACGGTACCCAGCGAGCTCTCGCACCAAGCTCTCGGCATCGAGGTCGTCCGTGACCACCGTGGCGATGTCGACGTCGCGCGTGAAGCGCGGCTCGGCCCGCGCGGACACCGCAAGCCCGCCCACGAGAGCAAACTGCCGTTGCCTCAGGCGTAGGTCCGCAACGATTCTGGCGAGCGACAGACCGCGTTGGAGGACGTCAGTCACGAAGCAAGACCCACTGCTCGAGCAACTCCTCGAGCTCGGCGCTTCTCGCCCGGCGAGGCTGCACGTGCATGCTCGATGTCGGCCTTGCGCAACGGGTCCATCTCCGAAGTGTATCGCTCCGCCCGCAGCATCAACCGTGCACGTGCCGCGCTTCGCCTCACCGCCACCCGCGCAGACGAGGTCGTCACGGTGCGGTAAGAATCGTTGCAGTTGCAGCGAGTGGTGGCATGCAGCGGGGCCGCGGGGTTGTAATGCTTTGCCGCTACGACGGAAATTTGGCTAGCAGATTGGCCAGGATCGCCTAGGACACGCGGCAGTCCGTAACATTCCCAGGGGGCCCGCTTCTCATCGAAAGCAGCGCTGCCTCCTGCCCTTCGAGAGGTCGAGAGACATGAAACTAGTTAAGCTTGGCATGGTTTGCGGTGCGCTCCTTCTGGCAGCGTGCGGCGGTGAAGACGGCGCCACGGGCGCCACCGGTCCCGCGGGCGCCCCCGGCCCTGCAGGTCCCGCGGGTTCGAGCGGCGGCGCGGCGGCGGTCGAGACCATCAACGGCATCACGCCGGCTCGCGCGTTCCCCGCGCGTACGGTCCAGATGACCATCAGCGGCGACAACACGAACTGGACGACCGCTCCCGCCGTCACCTTCGACGACGCGGCCATCACGACCTCCGACATACAGGTCGCGAGCCCCACGGCGCTCGTTCTTACCGTCGAGATCGGCGCTGAGTCCACTCTCGGCCCGAAGACAATCACCGTCGGCGGACAGACTTACAAGGGCTTTCAAGTCAGCGCCGCAGCTGAGGCCTTGATCGTGGGTACGCCGCTCCAGGGCGGCTTCGTCGCGGTCGACGTGAAGAACAACGATCGCCAGAACTTCTTCGACACCACCACGGACGCAGACGGTCGCTTCATCGGCGTCGCCATCGGTGTCGGTGGTGATGGCGCCAACATCGGCGGGATCCAATCCGTGTCGGTCACCTCCGCTTCGGGCCTATTGCTCTTCGACGTGGATGCGCCCTCTGGCGAGCGCAGCATTTTCGTTGAGAACGTAGCCGACGAGCTCTCCTTCGTGACTGACTCAAAGCTCACGGTTGCAGCCCGGGCGCCGGAAGCCCTTACTGTCGATGGCGACACCACCGGCACGCAGACGGCCCTGGGCACCAAACTGTATCAGCTCACACTCCCGGCGGCTCCAACCAACGGCGCCCGCATCTCGCTCACGGTTGACGGCGGCGGCACCCTCTTTGGGCTCCCCGGCGGCAAGTGGACCAGCGCCGCGCAGAACGTGATTTCCGTAGGCGTCAACCCCGGCGCCACGACATCGCAGTTCCTCGTTCTGGGCGACCTCAGTGGCGCGGGCGCGGGTGCGTTCTCGATCACTGCCAGCGAAGCCGTCGACTACGACGGCAAAGAGGCCGAGCCGAACGAAACGGCCGCTACTGCGAACGCCTTGCCCCTCGCGACAACCCACTTCGCGACCCTCTCGGCCGACACCGACGCTGACTGGTTTTCGTTCACGACTACCGCGACCAATGCGATTCACGTCGTGACCGATTCGCCGAACAAGACCGTCCAGTCATCATACTTCGGTGACGTCGTCATCGCTGCCGACACGGCCGTCGCGGTATACGGCGCGCTCGATTTGACCACTCCGCTCTTCACCTCCGACGCGGGTTACGGTGAGGACGTTTTCAGCGCCACCGTGCTGCCGGCTGGCAACTACGTGGTCAAGGTCACCGTAAATCCGACCTACTTTAACGCGGCCAACACCGAGTACTCGATCGCGGTTACCTCGGAAGCGCTCCCGCCGCCCGAGCCGGAATGACCTCGCGAAGGTTGGCATAGGGCTAACCCAACGCCCCAGGTTCATCACGAGCCTGGGGCGTTTTTGCAGCAGGCAGCGTAGGCCCGCCGCTTGCCGGGCGAGTATCGCGCATGCCCGCACTTGCCTTGCAAATGAAGTTCCCCCGCTTCGGTGGACCACTTGATTATGCCGCAAATGCGGTGAGCTGTGCTCTCAATTCGAACGCGATGGGACTGACGTAATCGAGGGTCGAGTGTCGCCGAGTCGGGTTGTAGAAGCGGTCGATGTAATCTGCAACCGCCGCGTCAGCGATACTGCGCGACGGCAACCAGCGCCTGCTGGTGCACTCGGTCTTGAGCGTCGAGAAGAAGCTCTCCGCCACCGCGTTGTCCCAACAATCGCCAGTGCGACTCATGCTCGGAATGACTCCTCGACG